>CAZWVR010000007.1:0-2151 GCA_964637235.1 uncultured Bacteroidales bacterium
ATAGTCCGTTTGCGGGTGCAGAAATACTTGCGTATTTTCGGTTTTTAGCTTCAATAATTTTGCGGAAGTCTTCTGGGGTTATTTTTTTTCTACCGACGTCTATTAGAGTACCTACGATAGCTCTAACCATATTGCGTAAGAATCTATTTGCAGTTATTGTGAATACGAGTCTTTGTTGGTTTTGTTTCCAGAAAGCTTCGTATATTGTACATATAGTTGTTTTTTGGCTGGAATTAGTTTTATGGAAGCTGGCAAAGTCTTGATAATCAAGTAGATATTTCGCAGCTTTATTCATTAAAGATATATCTAATGGATATCGATAATAGAGGGAATATTCATTTAAAAAGGGGTTTTTTTCTTTGTGTATAAAATATTTATATGTTCTTTTTAATGCGGAATATCTACTATGGAAGTTTTGATCTATTTGTCGGATAGATTTTATATGAATATCGTGAGGGAGAATACCGTTTAGTTTTTTTATAAAGTTTTTTTCGTCAGAAATTTTTTTTTCGGTATCAAAGTGGGCGATATAAAATGCGGCGTGGACGCCTGTATCGGTGCGTCCGGCGCCAGTTATTTCTGTTTTGCTTTTTAGGAGTATTTTTAGAGCTTTTTCTATAACTTGTTGAATACCAGTAGCATTTTTTTGTCTTTGCCAACCGTTAAAATTTGTTCCTTTATATCTTAGTTGGATTACATAACGCATATTAAAAATTATTTAGGAGTTTAATCCCATAGATTTGTTGGCAAAGACGTTATAGTTTTATTTATTAGGCTGTTGGTTTTGTTGTTGTTTAGGAATATTTATTTGTGCAGGATTTATAGGTGCTGTTTGGTAGTTATAATTTACGATAAATTCTTCTACTTCTGATTTTTGTTCTTTATCATACTTAGGTTTTGCTGCTACTGTTGCGAATATAGAGAGTACTAAAATTATTATTGCAAATGTCCAAGTCATTTTTTCTAATGCTTTATTTGTCTGTCCCACATTTCCGAATTGGGTCATACCTGTAAAACCTGAGGCAAATCCGCTACCTTTTGGATTTTGAATAAGGACTATAAGCATCAATAACAGACTAACTATCAGTATTAAAATTATTGCTATGGTGTACCACATAATCTTATATTTTTAATTTTCGTTTTTTAGTTCTTGAATTTTCTGTGCAAAGTAATCTTTTTTTTCAGGAAATTTCAAAATTAATTTTTCATATACAGCGATAGCTTTGTCTTTAAAACCTTGTAGGGTATATATCTCAGCGAGACGTTCAGTAGCAACGTCGGGTTCTGAGGTACTTTTTTCTGCGAGATCTCCTTTTAGTTTTGGTTCTTTATTTTTGTTTATTTTTGGTTGTGTTTCAAGGAACTTGTCAATTATTTCTTCTTGTTGAGCTTTTTTTCTTTTTCGTTCTTGTATTTGTTGGAGAATTTTATCTGCTGCTGAAAGTTTAGGATTAGTTTCTTCTTTTGTTGTTTGTGGGGTACTAAATTCTACTGTTTGTTTTTTTTCTTTTTTCTCGGAACGTAATTTATTTAATATTTCTTCGGCTGTAATTGTAGATTTTTTTTCTTGTGGGGGTTGTGTTTTAGGGGTAGATGTCTCTCTATTGTCTTTGTTTGCTCTTAATTTTTCTAATATTTTATCTGCTGCGCTTTTGCTTTTTGTTGTTTTTTCAACTTTTGCCTCTTGTTTATTTTCTTTTTCTGTGAGTGTAGTTTGTTTTGTTTTGGTATTTTGGGTTTTATTGATATCCTGTGTTTTTTCAGTTTGTTTAATTTCTATTTTTTGTTCTGACGTATTTTCCTGCTTTGTTTGTTTTTGGGGTTCAATTTGATTTATAGTTTCCTGTTTTATTTCTTGTTTAGGGATATTTTTTTGTTGTTGTGGTTCTGTGGGGCTGATTTCGATTTTTTCTTTTTGGTCTGGTTTTTCTTCTTCGCGTTGTATTCTTGCAGAAACATTTTCTTGTAGTTTATTTAATTTGTTTTTGTAGTGTTCAGTGGCTTTTAGTTTAGCTTTTTTAAGTTCTTCAATTTTTTTGAAAATATCTTCAACAGTTTTATCGCGTGGAGATTGTTTTTTAGTTTTGGTTTCGTCGGTAGCTTGTTTTTCAGTGCTTTCAGGAGTTTTAGTTTCGGGAGATTGTTGCGTTT
>CAZWVR010000007.1:2251-46303 GCA_964637235.1 uncultured Bacteroidales bacterium
GCTATTGTGGTTTGCTGAGGAGTTTTGCTTTCGTCGGTAGCTTGTTTTTCAGTGGATTTTGTTTGTTCTTGTTGGTTTTTTATATGTTCTTTAAGGAGAGTGGCAAGCTGTGAGAGTTTTTCGGTTTTTGGTTTAATTATATCTTCAATTACTTGTTTATGATGTTTTTTTGCTCTTTGGTATAGTTCTGGGTCAAATTCACTTTTTGTTTTTTTAATTTGTTTCTTTGTAGTTTTAATTTCTTTTTTCTCAGTAGGAGGTGTTTTTTCGTTTTTAAGGAATAGATCTATAAAAGTTTTTTGTGGTTGAGGAATGTACCATAGATATTTTTGAAAATCTGCTTCAATATTTTTATTCTGTTTTTTTTGGAATTTGAGTAATAAGATGTATGCTGTACTGAAATATGGATATTTATCAATAGTATTTTGAAGCAGGTTTATTGCTTCATCAATATTCTGATTATTAGGGTTTTGTATTAAGTCGTTAAAATTCATACTTTAAAGATTTAGATTTAACAAAAGTATAAAAATTTTTACCAATTTACAACTGCTGCGTTAAATATATCATCGACAATTTTGTCAGTAATTTGGTCAATGAGTTCGTTTTCTACTTCTGCAAGATTTTTATTAGCGGGATAATCGGCATACCAAGAGAAAGTTTTTGTGAAATTATCCTGGGGTTTAGTTTTGTTAGTAAATTTTACTTTTACAGTAATTGTTAGTCTATTATTGGCAGCGGTTTCACCGGCTTGTATATTGACGGGTTTAACATCATAACCAGTAATTTGACCTTGGAATTGCAGGTCTCCGTCTTTTGGGACTAGTGTTAAAGGACTTTGGGATACAAATTTATCTACAAGTTTGTCATAGAACATTTGAGATAGATTAGGATTAACGACAGGAGCGATGTTATCGAAGTATTTGATAGACACAGTTTTAGCGTTTCCATAGTCAGCACCGGTAAATGAATATATTCCGCAAGCAGCAACAAATAGAAGTATTATATAAAAGATAAAATTTTTCATAGGTTTATGCCGTATTCTTTTATTTTTCTATATAAAGTTCTTTCGGATATTCCGAGTTCTTCGGCAGCAGGCCGTCTTTTACCTCTATGCTTTTCTAATGCTTTAATAATCAATTCTTTTTCCATATCTGCCAGTGAGAGGTTTTCTTTGACAATTTCATTTTTTTCTATTTTATCAGGTTGAGGTGGCATAGAAGTATCTTGCATAAAAATTTGTTCATCGTATTTTATTGGTAATTGATTTGTATTTAATGGTGGTTGATGTATTTGAGTTTTAGTTAATACAGTTCCCAGAAGTTTTATAGCTTCTTTTATTTCGGCGATGTCTTTTTTTATATCAATAAGAAATTTATACATTAAATCTCTATCTGAAATGTTTTCTTTTGTAGGAGCGAGTACCGGTAGTTTATGTTCGTGGTAGTCTGGTAAGTATTTAAGGAGTGTTTCTGCGTTAATAATTCTATCTGTTTCGATTATAGATATTTGTTCTGTGATATTTTTTAATTGTCTAACATTTCCGGGCCAATGATATGTTAGAAGAATTTTTTTAGCTTCTTCATCAAGTTTTATGGGGGTCATATTATATTTTTCAGCGAAGTCAAGGGCAAATTTAGTAAATAGTAGGAATATGTCTTGTCCTCTTTCTCTGAGTGGAGGTATATATATAGGAACTGTACTTAGTCTATAAAATAGATCTTCTCTAAAATTTCCTTTGTTGACTTCTTCTTTAAGGTTTTTGTTTGTGGCAGCAATAATTCTTACGTCGGTTTTTAGGACTTTTGAGGAACCAACTCTTATAAATTCGCCAGTTTCGAGAACACGTAATAGTTTAGCTTGTGTACCTTGCGGGAGTTCGCCAACCTCATCTAAGAAAATTGTTCCTTTATTAGCGACTTCGAAATAACCTTTTCTATCTTCATAAGCGCCAGTAAAAGAGCCTTTTACATGACCGAATAGTTCGGAATCTATGGTGCCTTCAGGTATAGCACCACAGTTAACAGCTATATAAGGATTATGTTTTCTGTGGCTGTTATAGTGTATAACCTGAGCGAAAATTTCTTTTCCGGTGCCGCTTTCCCCGTTAATAAGGACAGTTAAATCTGTCGGAGCTACACGCAGAGCACGTTCCAAAGCATTGTTTAATTGAGGTGAATTACCAATTATTCCGAATCTTGCTTTTACAGCTTCAAGGTTCATTTTATTAGAAAATTTTTCCAAAGATAAAAATAAATGCAATGAGTTTCAATTTTTTAATAAAATTTTGCCAGCTTATAGCAAGCTTATAATTTTTATAAACTTTATTAAGCTTAGATATTCAATTAGTTGTAAATCTTAATGATAAACTTTTTTAGCTTAAAAGTTTTTCATCAGCAATATCTATTATTTTGAAAAGATGATTTTTAGTGATGTTAGGAGCATTAGGATACCGAAAATTTTTTGTAGAGTTTTATCAGAAATATAGTGATTTGCTATAAAGGATCCCAAAAAACTACCGATTATAAATGTACCAAGGAGGATAAGTGAATATTTAAAATTGAAATTTCCACTTTTGTAGTAGTTATATGAGGCAAAAATAAATACAGGAAGTGTGACCATTCCCAGATAAATACCTTGTGCTTTATGTTGGGTGACGCCTAAGAAGAATACTAATGATGGGATAATTATAATTCCTCCTCCAACGCCAAAAGTTCCGCTTATAATTCCTCCGAAAAAGCCTATTGCCAGTAGAATTAGAATGTGTTGTGTTGTAATTTCCATTTTAGTATGTTTTTGTCATATCTGATGGAATAGCGATTATAAAATCTGCGATATTTTTATTTTCGTTATTTAGTTTGTTAATATTATTTTGTTCTACTGATGAAATAGTTTTGATGGACAAATTTTTATTTTTTTGTTTCAAATACCAAAAAATTCCTTGATAGTTGTCTGAGTGGTATGCTCCATTGTAGTGGATAAATATACCGTTTTTAGGCAAGTTTTTATATATGAAGTATGCCATTGTAGCATCTTTTATAGCTTGTGCCTTTGCGATATTTTCTCCTGTATGTGCCATAGCTGGCATTCCTTCTGCAATAGCTTTGTAGCATTGCAGCGTACTATCATATTTTATTGGTAGTGGTGCAATATAAGTTTTTGCTTGTTGAGAAAGTTGATTTAATCCTTTGAAACCTTCGCGGGCGACGATAGCAGCGTATCTACGTGGAATATTAGTTGCTATAAAATGTAGATGTTTTTCTCTTGCAAATTTTATTAAAGGTTTATAATCGGTTTTATAGTTAGGCCATAGTCGTGCTTGATTATCGAAGTCTTTATCGCGGATAATGCCGTTAATGTATTCATTAACAAGTAATTGATTATCAGCTTCGAACATTTCAGCTCCGAGGGTTAGATTTTTATTTTTTTGATATAATGATTTTGTTATTTGTAATTCTAACCAGTGAGATATTGGATTATTATGGAGTTCGCCAAATAGAATTACTTTTGCATTTTTTAGTTCTGATATCATTTCTGTGTAGGATATTGGTTCTCCTTTTGCTGTGTATATCGAGAAAGCTCGTTTTTCTTGGGAGAATGCAATAAATTGTGTAAAGATAAAGCTAATAATTAAAAAGATATGTTTTTTCATTGTGTTATTTTTTAGGGATAATAAATTTCTGGAAGTTTGTTAAATTTTTCAATTACGAAATAATATCGTTTACTTTTAAATTTATATGCTAAAAGACCTTCTCCTTGATATTTAAATGGAGGTAATGAGATTTTAGGTAAAGTTTTATGTTGCCAATTACCTGCAAAATATTCAGAAACAGTTATATATACAGTATCATTAGCTCCGAATGTATTATTTTTTACTCTTTTCCCTTTTTGAAAAGTTTGAACTTGATAGCCTTTATTATTTATCCATAAGCTATCAAAGATAAGATCTGTTGAGTTATAAAAGGGCAATATTTTGAGAGAATATTTTTCTGTCCATCCGGCTTCTTGTCTACCGGGATAAATTTTTTGTTTTGTAGCTTCGAGGATTTTGAAATATTTAGGTTGTTTTTGGCAAATAGATGAATTAGTTAAAATAATAATGATAAATATTGCGAATAGATATTTCATTTGTGATTTTTTAGATATTTAGCGACATCATCGAAGTTTGGTTTAATAGCCTCTTTACCGGGTTCCCAGTCAGCTGGGCAAACTACGCCATTTTTTTCGCTGAATATGATAGCGTCGAGAACTCGTAAGGTTTCTTTAATACTCCTTCCGATACTTAAATCATTTACCACTTCATATTTGATAGTACCTTGTTTATCGATTATAAAAAGTCCACGATAGGCTACGGGTGTTCCTTCGAATACTGCTATACCATCTTCTGTGTATCCATATTGACCTCCGAGTACACCGTAGTTTTCTGATATTGTAAGGCTTTGGTCTGAGACGACAGGGTATTTAACTCCTTGAATACCACCTTGTTCTTGTGGGGTATTAAGCCATTTATAATGTGAATATACTGAATCGGTAGAGCAAGCAATTACTACTGCGTCTCGGTCTTGAAATTCTTGGATATGTTTTTGAAAAGCGATTAATTCCGTAGGACAAACGAATGTGAAATCACCTGGATAGAAAAACAGAATGATATATTTTTCTCCGATGAATTGAGTTAAGGAGAAATTTTCTACAATTTTTTTGCCATCAATTACAGCTGGTGCAGTAAATAATGGAGCTTTTTTACCAACGAGTGCCATAAAGTTTGTTTTTTATTAGTGAAAGAATTATATTTGCAAGCGATACGGGGTGTAGCGCAGATGGTTAGCGCGCTACGTTCGGGACGTAGAGGTCGCCGGTTCGAGTCCGGCCACCCCGACTTATTATAGCTTTATTAAAACACCTGCATTTATTGTTAAATTTCTGTTTTTCATATAATAATCGTTATCGTCTACTAAATTAGCCATCCCGAGTTCATATCTTGGTTCGATAAATATTCCGATAAGGGGTAGATTTAGTATGTATCCAATGCCGGCACTTATACCATAGTCTAATCTATTTATATCGTCTTGATCAAAATCAATTTCTTGTGTGTTTTCGCTGTATATATTTCCAAATTTATATACAGAGTGCGTGGTTCCGGACAGGGCGTATCCAAGATATGGACCAGCAACTACATAGATTGGAATTAGAGGTTTAAAGCGAACATTTAAGAAAAGTTTTAGATTATTGAGATTAAGGTCTTCGGTATATTCTCCTAGATTATTACTATAAAAGGTTACGCCATTTTGGCTATAAGTGATTTCAGGTCTTAGACTTAGTGTAGGGAGAATGTTTTTTTGGAAATAAAAACCCAAATTGTAGCCGGTTCTCATCTTATTGTCAATAGAGTAGTTGTGGCTCATATTCATTAAATTGAGACCGGCTTTGAAGCCAAATTTTTGTGCAAAACCAAAATTAGCAATAACTAGCATTGATAGAAATAAAATTATTTTTTTCATAGCAGTTGGTTTTTGTTTACAAGTATAATAAACAATTAGATAATAAGCAAATTTTAGTTTTAATTTTTGGATAATATGAAAAGATTTAATTGTATAAATTTAGAGTAAATTATTGGCTTATAGAATTTTAATATTTTTGGGGTCAATTGGTTCTCTCCCGGTGTATTTTAGAAATAGTTGAGCTACTGCAATTACATCATTTGCACAATATTGAGCAATGCGAGGTAAATTTTTTTCCTGCCAGTATATTTTATAGACATCTTCTCCACTAATATCGTTTTTTGGGGAAGGTATTCCGAAAGCTGTACTTAGCAGATCCAAAGAAGTATATGCTTTATAGTCACCAAAGCGCCAAAGTTGCATAGTATCCAGATGTTTTACTTCCCAAGGTTTTTTACCATAGGTAGCAAAATTAGAAGGGAGTTTAAAGCCATTGATTAGCAGTCGTCGAGCTATGTAGGGGAAATCGAATTCTTTTCCATTATGGGCGCATAAATACCATTGTTCACCATCGAAATATTTGTTAAATATTTTTAAGAATGTTTGGAGTAATTTTTTTTCGTTATGATTGTATAATGTTTTGATTTGGAGTTGATTAGATTGAGGTCGAATATGGCCGAAAGCGATTACGATAATTTTTCCGAATTCTGCATATATACCTGCTTTTGGATAAGTTTCAGCTGGATTTTTTTCCGGGTCTATTTGTTCAGATTTTTTATTCCAAAGTTTTTTCCAATGTTGAGGAAGAGTTTCATAATCAGGGTATTGCGATACAGTTTCAATATCCAGAAATAATATATTATTCAGAGGTATATTTTCAATCATTTTTTATTTTTTTTCTTGAGATTTTTTTCGATTATACTGACTAATATATCAATTGCTACTTGGTTATTTCCGCCTTCGGGAACTATTAGATCTGCATATTTCATAGAAGGTTCAATAAATTGTTCATGCATAGGTTTAACAGTTTTCATATATCTATCCAATACGGTTTCGACGGTTCTACCGCGTTCGACAATATCTCTACGTATTACTCTTACAAGTCTGGTATCAGCGTCAGCATATACGAATACTTTGATATCAAATAGGTCTCTGAGTTCTTTTACAGCAAGGACGAGGATACCTTCTACTATTATAACTTCTTTTGGTTCTATATGGATAGTTTGTGGCAGTCTAACGCAGGTAGCATAGTCGTATGTAGGTTGTTCGATGGGGATTCCTTTTTTTAGATTTTTGAGGTGTTTTATAAGTAGTTCAAATTCAATGGCATTGGGGTGATCGAAGTTTATTTTTTGTCGTTCTTTAAGAGGTAAGTGGCTGCTATCTTTATAATATGAATCTTGTGAAAGTACAGCCACTTCATTAGGAGGTAGTTTTTCAATTATTTTTTTTACGACAGTGGTTTTACCTGAACCTGTACCGCCTGCAATACCAACAATAAGCATAATTGCAAGTTTATTCAAAGTTAAAAATTTTATAGAAATAAGCAAAGAATTTAAAAAAAATCTTTGTTTTTGAGATATTTTTTAGGTTTAATTTCTTTGCACAAAAAAGTAATGCAATTGTTTTATAGGGCATTTTCGGGTATGTTTGTTGCTATTATTGAGATTTTTATAATTGCTTTTATTGCGGGGATTTTGGTCAGACGAGATATTATTAAACGTTCTTATATTCAGGGTTTAGCAGATATTACAGTAAAAGTTCTTTTGCCATCGATGATTTTGGATAATATTTTGACTACTTTTGACCCGAGTAGGATAGGTTCTTGGTGGTTATTGCCGATGATAGGTTTTTTAGCTCCGTTAGTTTTTCTTGTTTTTGTGTTTATATTATATTTACCTGATTATAAGAAACATTTAAATAAATTTCCGCTTGCTACTTTTCAGAATGGTGGTTATTTGGTTTTACCGCTGGGGCAACTTTTATACAAAGAGAGATTTAATCAATTTGCTTTATATGTTTTTTTATTGACAATGGGTTTAGGAATGATTTTATGGACGGTAGGTAAATTTTTAATAACCCATACAGATGAAGGGAAAAAAGTTAAGTTTACAGATTTAATAACGCCTCCATTTATAGCGATAGTTTTTTCTTTATTTTTAGTTTTTACAGGATTGAATAAATATATACCGAAAATTATAATTGAGCCGGTTAGGCTTATAGGGAGTGCGACAGTTCCAATAGCTACATTTGTATTAGGAGCTACTGTTGGAGGAATTTCATTTCGGGGATTTGCTTCGTTAGTAGATATTTTCAAATTAAGTTTTGTGAAATATTTAATAATGCCTGCGATAACGATTTTTATATTATATCAATCAGGTTTTTATATTAGTAATTCCTTGTTAGCAGATTTTTTGGTAATAGAATCTTCGGCAGCTCCTGCTGCAAATTTGATTGTAATGGTACGTAAGTATGGAGGTGATGAGCAGCAAACGGGGTCTATTATGTTTGTAATGTATTTTTTAGCGGTAATAACTATGCCATTGACTTTGGCGTTATGGAAATATATAACTGTTTAGAGTTCAGGATAGTAAAGCATATTTAGTGCTTGGGGTAAAATTTTTGCTTTTAGAGGGCTATAACCGATATCTTCGCCATCAGCTTCGATGGGGTAATTTTCTATGGAGTTTATTTCTACTTTTTTGGCTTTTATATATTCTATTTCTGGATATGTAAGGATTTGCTTGCGTCTTATTTGTGGCAATGCTTTTATAAATTTCACCAGTGGAATTTTTTTTACTAATACGATATCCATTAATCCGTCGTCTATAAGTGCTTTCGGTGCGATTGCCAGTCCATTGCCAAAATATATCCCATTAGCTAAGATAAGAGCGGTTATTTCACCTGTGTAATATTCTTTATTATCTATAAAAATTTTGACGCGTTGATATTTAAAGTTTATCATTGTTAGTATCGAATTTATTGTGTAGGTAATTTTACTGGAAATAAAGATTTTTTTAGTTCTTTTAACAGTCATTGCCCCCAGTCCTAATTCAGCTATATTAAGGAAGTAGCGAATTTTTTTGTTTGTTTGAAAAAATATTTTAGCAGCGTCTATTTTTTTGACAGAGTTTCTTTCAATAGCCTTAATGATATTGTGTTTGCCGAAAGTTTTAATAAAATCATTGCTTGAGCCGCAGGGAATAATACCATAGAGGCATTTTTTGTTTGCTTTAAGAATTCCGTTTACAACTTCGTTAATAGTGCCGTCTCCCCCTGCTGAAATGACTATATCAGTATTATTTTTGTCAATGGCATTTTTAGTAAGTTCTATGGCTTGATAGGGTTTGCTAGTGATAATCATTTCAACTTTATTATTAGCAGCAAGTTCTGAAAAGATTTTTTTTATGTTTTTACAGTGTCGTTTATGTTTGCCGTTAAGAATAATAGAAATTTTTTTTGTCATTTAGAATATAGCTTTTTTTAATAAAAAGATTCGTGAAAATTTTATAATATATTGATTTTTAGGCTATTATTTTTCAAAAATAATAAAATTTTTTACAGTTTAAAAATAAAAGTAAGCATTATTGCAGCGATAGAATTATTTTGAAATAATAAAAATAAGGCGTTGTCCATATGGGGTGGAATAAATTTTCTGGACAACGCCATTTTTTGCTTTTCAATAGGTTGTTATTGTTGGCAGTGGTTTATTTTGGTAGTTATTTTTTTGTATTGGTCTTGGCTTATGTATTGCGGAGAATATTGGTAATCATAATATTTTAGGAGTTGGCGAGTAAAAGCTCTTAGGTGATGGGATGAGGCTTCTTTAAGATTTGTAAAAATTATTTTGATGTCGTCGTTGTCGGTATTTTTTAGGTTATTTTCTAAGTCGTAGATATCCATATCTTCAATTGTAGCGCCTACGAGAAGAGCGTCTTTAAGGGATTTGCTGCCTTGTTCAGTAAGTTTATCATATAACTGTTGGAGTTTTTTGTCAGAGTATTTTCCTGCTGCTTGTATAGGGTCTTTCAATTGATATTTATCAAGTAGCATTTTTATAGCTTTCATATGTCTATTTTCAGCTTTTGCAATATGGTGGAAAATAGGCATTTCCCATTTTTGGAATAGATAGGTATATATATCAAATGCGAATTTTTCTTCTTCGCGCATTTTTAGGAGCATATTTTTTTCTTGTTGTGAGAGTTCTTGCTTTGGTAGATTTTGTACCCATTGGAAGTTCGGCTTATGCTTATAACTTTTATGATGTCTCATAGGAGGTTTTCTGTATGGCTTTTGGGCGTTTGTATAATATCCTCCTATTGAAAGCAGTAATAGTAAGATAAAAATTTTAATAGTTTTCATAGCTCAGTGTTTTTGGTTCTATTTATTTAACAGTAAATTGGAGGGAAAAATCGTTTTGTTGTGTTAAATTTGTTTAAAGTATCCATTTTGGACAGAGAATATTTTATGTATAGGTGTATTTAGGATATTTTTTAGCTCATCTATATTTGTATGGGTGATAAATGTTTGACCGAATAGGGAATCTGTTATTAGTTCAATAATTTTATTAACTCTTTTGCTATCAAGTTTGTCGAATATATCGTCTAACATAAGGATAGGAGGGATATTGAGTATTTTTTTTAATATATGTGCTTGTGCAAATTTTAGTGCAATAATGAAGGTTTTTTGTTGTCCGCTGGAGCCAAATTTTTTAAGAGTTTTTTCATTTAATAGAAAAATAAAATCGTCTCTGTGTACTCCTGCTGTTGTATATAGCATTTTAAAGTCTTTATTTCTGTTTTCGGTTAGTAGTTTTTGGCAATCTGTTTTTATTAGTTGAGAGGCATATATGATTTTTGCAATTTCTTTATTTTCAGCGATTTTGTTATAATATTGTTGGAATATTGGCATAAAGTTTTCAATAAATTTTTTTCTTTCTGTAAAGATGTATGTAGCGTATTGACAGATTTTTTTATCGTATGTTTCTAAGATGCGGTAGTCGGAGCTATTTTTTTGGTGTAATAATTTTAGCAAATGATTTCTTTGTGCAAGTAATTTATTGTATGCGATAATGAATTTTAGATATTGATTGTTGTATTGAGATATGATTATATCTGTAAATTTTCTGCGTTCTTGTGGTCCTTCATAGATTATTTCAGTGTCTTGTGGTATTAAAAATACAATAGGGAGAAGTCCTATATGGTCTGCGAAGCGTTTATATTTTTTGCCATTTCTTTTAATAATTTTGCCGGTGTTTTTATCGTAATATATTGAGATTTCTTCAATATCTTTTTTTTTGACGTATATTCCTTTTAGAAAAAAATTATTTTCGTTATTTTTAATTATTTGATTATCAGTGATATTAAAAAAGCTTTTGGTAAAACTGAGATAATATATAGCGTCTAATAAATTTGTTTTTCCAGCTCCGTTTAAGCCTACCAAACAGTTAGTTTTTTTTGCAAAGGATAGATAGGTTTCGGAGATATTTTTAAAGTTTTTTATTTGAATTTCTTTCAGATAGAAGTCTTCCATAATTACAATTTTAGCCCGAATTTTTCAGAGAGTTTATCAATATTCGGGTTTTTTTCTCTAAGGAAGTTATATTTTTGTTCAGGAGTAATAGCTTTGTTGTGTTGTTTTTTATTTTGGATTTCTTGAAGGGATATATTTATAGTGATTTTTTGGGTAAATTTTTCAGCGAAGAATTTTTCCAGATATTTTTTTATGTTAATAATTTGTTCTTTTTGGCTTTGGTTATATACTTCTATTGTAATTATGTTATTCAGAGTATCTATTTTGGGTTGATATCCATTGAACATAGCTGCTAATCTGGGTCTTGACTTAAAGATATCTTTTAGTTGTTTCCATACTTTTAGAATATTTTCTTGGGTTATTTGTAATTTTTGGTTTTGCTCTTGCTTTGCTTTATTTTCATTTGTTGTAAGAATTTTGGGTTTACTGCCCAGAGCGTCTTTTATTGAGAAGCTATCTGGCGAATTTTTTATTTGCTTTTGTTGTATTTCAGTATTAGTTTGTGGAGTTGTTAATTCTTGGTTTATTAAAATTTTTTTTTGTTCTTCTTCTAATTGCGTAATTATTTGTGAAAGTTTTAGTAGCATTAGTTCAACGTGCAGGCGTTTATTTTTAGCTTTTGCATAATTGATGTCGGCATTATTGCAAATTTCGATAGCTTTAAATAAAAATTTTACAGAAGTTTGTTTAGCCTGAGCTAAATATTTTTCTTTTATATTATCGCCTAATTCCAGTAGATCAGCTGTTTTTGTGTCTTTAATGACAAGGAGATTTCTAAAATGTTCTTCCAGTCCGACTATAAAATTATGTTCATCAAAACCTTTTGCTAATATTTTATCAAAGATGAGAAGGTTTTCTGAGTAGTTTTCTTTTAGAGCGTTTTCAGTTATTTTAAAGAAATAGTCATAATCAAGGACATTTAGAGATTCGAGGACTTGTTGGTATGTGATATTTTTATCAGAGAAGCTTGCAATTTGGTCGAAATAAGATAATGCATCTCTGAGGGCTCCATCAGCTTTTTGTGCTATTATGTTTAGTGCTTCTGGTTCAGCTTTTATATTTTCTTTTTGTGCTATTTTTTTTAGGTGTTCAACAATATCTTTAATTTTTATTCTATTAAAGTCAAAGATTTGGCATCTGGAAAGTATTGTAGGTATAATTTTATGTTTTTCAGTAGTTGCGAGGATAAAAATAGCATGTTTTGGTGGTTCTTCAAGAGTTTTAAGGAATGCATTAAAAGCGGCTTGTGAGAGCATATGGACTTCGTCAATGATATAAACTTTATATTTCCCATTTTGTGGAGGTATTCGGACTTGTTCAATAAGCCTTCTGATATCTTCAACGGAGTTATTAGAAGCTGCATCTAATTCGTGAATATTTAATGATTTACCTTCATTAAAAGCTCGGCATGATGCGCATTGATTACAGGGTTCTATATCAGGAGTTATGTTTTGGCAATTTATAGTTTTAGCAAAAATTCTTGCCGTTGTTGTTTTTCCTACACCACGAGGTCCACAAAAGAGGTATGCATGGGCAAGTTGTCCGGTTTTTATAGCATTTTTTAATGTTCTTACTATATGCTGTTGACCTACTACACTCTCGAATGTTTGCGGTCTATATTTTCTGGCAGAGACTATAAATTTTTCCATTGAAAATTTTTTCAAAAATAAAAAAACTCTGCGATGATTAAATAAAAAATTTTCACTTTATATGTTTCTGATGGATTTTTCTTTTTAGAAGGTTATATGAGAGACTTTTCGTTTTCCGAGTAATTTTTTTACTTTTGAAGCAAAAAATGTATCTGGATTATAAATTAATTACCAACGCAGTAGGTAGGCAAATTCCCGATAACATAAACGGGGAGAGAGTTATTCCATTCAAAGGAGTGGGTAAATATAAACCACAGGGAAGGCGTTATGGACCGCCGATACCTTCCATGGCTGATTATCCTAATCCGAACAAAGTTGTATCCTCGCTTGAAGAGGCACTCAGAAAAGCAGGTATCCGTGATGGTATGACCATCTCTACCCATCATCATTTTCGGAATGGGGATTTAGTAGCTAATATGCTTTTTGATACTATTCACAGAATGGGCATAAAAGATATAAGATGGTTTCCCTCTGCGTCATTTCCGATTCATGAGCATTTAATTCCTTATTTAGAAGATGGTACTATAAGTCATATTGAGGGTTCAATGAATGGACCTTTGGGAAAATTTACTTCCGAGGGAAAAATGAAAAAGATGGCAGTATTGCGCTCTCATGGTGGACGATATCAAGCAGTACAAGATGGCGAGGTGGTTATTGATATTGCTGTGATTGCTGCTCCTTGTGCAGATCCATTCGGAAATGCAAATGGTTTATATGGTCCTTCTGCTTGTGGTCTTTTAGGATTTGCTTTGGCAGATTCTCAGTATGCTCATAATGTCATAATAGTGACGGATAATCTTGTGGATTTTCCTTGTATCCCTTGGCAAATACATGGAAATTATGTGGATTCTGTTGTTGTCGTTGATAAAATAGGTATTCCTGAGAGAATAGTTTCTGGTACAACAAAAATTACTAAAAGTCCTGATAGATTGTATATTGCAGAGCTAACAGCGAAGTTTTGTGAACAAACAGGCATAATTCATGATGGTTTTTCTTTTCAAGCTGGTGCAGGTGGTACTTCTTTGGCTATTGGTTATTATTTTGGGCAAATAATGAAAAAGAAGGGTATAAAAGCTCGTTTTGCACGTGGTGGAAGTAATAAATATCTTGTGGATATGCTTAAAGAGGGACTTGTGGATTATATTCTTGATGGTCAAACATTTGATTTAGAAGGGGTTAAGTCAATGGCACAAAATCCTAATCATGTATGGACAAGTCCTTTTACAAGTTATAATTATCATGGAAAAGGGAATTTTGCTCAATTGGTAGATGTTGCTATTCTTGGTGCTACGGAAGTAGATATTAATTTTAATGGTAATGTGGTCACCCATTCAGATGGATATATGCTTCATGGTATTGGCGGCTGGCAAAATACATTGTTTAGTAAAACAGTGATTTTACCATTACCTCTTGTAAGAGATAGAATTCCTGTAATTGTTGATAAAGTAACTACTTTGGTCGGTCCCGGTGAACTAATTGATGTTGTAGTGACTGAACGCGGTATAGCTATAAATCCGCGGCGTGAGGATTTGTTAGAAAAAGTAAAAGGTTCTGATTTACCTATAAAAACGATTGAGGAGTTAAAAGAAGAAGCGGAGAAAATTTGTGGAGGTCCTCCGCAAAAGCCTAATTTAGGTGAAGAGATTGTTGCTGCTATAAAATGGGTGGACGGCACTGTAATAGATGCTGTCAGAAGGGTAATTCCTCAATAATAAAATCACGGGTTGTATAAAACTCCCCCTCTGTGGTAATCAAGGAGGGGGAGTAAATTGAAAATTAGTATATAGTATTATTTTTGCCTTTTGCACATCTTCTTTTTTTTGAAATGACCTGTATTTAAAAGGTTTTTTAGTGTTTTTTAAAAGTTTACTTTATGTTTTCTCTCATTGATGTTATCATATTCCTATTATACATAATTTTAGTTCTTGCAGTAGGTATCTGGTTTAAAAAACGAGGCACACAAGATATTTCATCATATTTTGTTGGCGGGCGTTCTATGCCATGGTGGTTAGCTGGTTTATCAATGGTAGCGACGACTTTTGCGGCTGATACTCCTTTGGCAGTCACTGAATTGATAAGAAAAAATGGTATTTCTGGCAATTGGTTATGGTGGAATTTTTTAATTGGCGGGATGCTTACCACATTTTTTTTTGCAAAATTATGGCGTCGTTCCGAAGTTCTTACTGAATTAGAGTTAATAAAAATACGGTATTCAGGGAAAGTGGCTCGATATTTAAGGGGGTTGAAGGCTATTTACATTGCACTGATTATGAATACGTTAATTATTGCTTGGGTTAATCTTGCCATGGTATCCATAATTAGTGGCTTTTTTGGAATAAGCAATACTGAGGCTTTTTTAATTGTAATTGGTCTTATGTTATTAGCTTTTATCTATTCCGGGTTATCTGGATTATGGGGTGTTGCCGCTACAGATGCTATTCAATTTGTATTAGCTATGGCGGGAGCAATTATTTTAGCGGTACTTGTTGTTAATTCACATCAGATTGGAGGTATTGAAGGATTAAAAGCTAAGTTGCCACCTGAAACGTTAAATTTTTTTCCATCCATTACAAAACATAATGCTGCTGGTGTTTTAAGTCTTTCGATAGGAGCATTTCTTGCCTATGGATTATTTCAATGGTGGGCAAGCTGGTATCCGGGTGCTGAGCCCGGAGGTGGTGGTTATATAGCGCAAAGATTACTCAGTACTAAAAATGAAAAACATTCGTTTTTAGCAGCTATGCTTTTTCAGTTCTCTCATTATGTTTTGCGTCCTTTCCCTTGGATTTTGGTCGGACTTGCAACTATTGTTCTTTATCCTCAACTTTCTGAGCAATCTTATAGAATGGGCTATGTATATGCAATGAAAGATTTCTTGCCTAATGGACTTCGTGGTTTAGTTTTAGTTTCATTTTTTGCAGCATATATGAGTACAATTTCGACGCAGCTTAATTTTGGGGCGAGTATTTTAACCAACGATTTTTATTTATTGTTGAGAAAAAGTCCGATATCTGAAAAGTCAAAAGTTAATGTGGGTAAGCTTTTTACTTTTATTATTATGCTATTGGCGATACTCATTACTACTCAAATAAAGACTATTTCTGGGGTTTGGCATTTTATAATTGAGTGTGGAGCTGGTTTAGGTTTTGTGTTAATAGCTCGTTGGTATTGGTGGCGTATAAATGCTTGGGCAGAAATTATTGCTACAATTGTTCCTTTTATTGTTTATGGAATTACTAAGGCTCTGCATATAGATTTCCCCGCTTCTTTTTTTATTACTATTTTTATAACTCTTTTGGCAACACTAATAACTGTATATATAACTCGTCCGACCTCAGATGAAGTGCTTGAAAAGTTTTATTATAAGGTGCATCCGCAGGGATGGTGGGGAAAGTTTTCTCCAAAGCAGGGAATAAACAAATATTTGCTTTTAGCTTGGATAAGTTCTGTTATTGTTTTATATTCTCTTTTGTTTGCGATAGGTAAGTTAATTTTTCATTTTTACATTGAATTTGTTTATTGGCTTATATTAGCATTTGTTTTTGTTATGATTTTGTTTTATGCATTAAAAAAAATTGATTATTAGCTTTTTATTAGAAATTTATAAGCTATTCTGTAAATTGATTTCATTATTTTTGATGTGAAAAATTACAATTTGCTTTTAGTGAATGTTTGTTTTATTTTTATAAAAAAATATGAGTAAAAAATTTTTTACTTTTTTTTATTTAATTCTGCTTTTGCCTTTTGTTATTTTTGCTCAGAAGCAACAGTTGTATATTAACAATGATTATGGTTTTTGTTTATTTCAAAATCCTTTTAAAGATGAAAAAATTCATAATTTTTCGGTTTATACCATAGAATGGGAGAGTAAAAATTGCCCTTTTGCAGATACATTACCAGATTTTGAAAATCCTGATGGTCTTTCTTTATCCCAGATACAAAGTAAAAGAGTTATTGTTGGGAAAAAACATATAAAAGCTTGTTATTTAGAAAATTACGAAGGTGGTGCTGCTGGAAGTGTATATGTAGCGTATTATTACATTTTTCGGGAGAAAAATAATAGGTTGCTAATTTTAAAGTTTACACTTCGTTTTACTAATTGTGGGATGACGACATCAAAAAGAAAGTGTAGAGAAGAAAATCATAGAAAAATAAAGAGAGTAAAACAGTATATGAAGTCGTTTTATTTCATATAATTTTTGAAGTTAAATATTACTGTGCAGCGGTCAAAGAAGCAAGAGCAATAGAATATAGTTTAGTTTCGGCAGTATCTCCACGAGAAGACAATATGCAGGGAGCTACTGCGCCGACAACTATTGCTCCTAAGCGTGCTCCTGCTAATTTAGTATTTGCTTTATAGAATACATTTCCGGCTTCAATATTTGGGAATAATAGGCAATCGGCGTCGCCGCCTACTGGGGAATTTAGCCCTTTTATTTTAACGCTTTCCATATCAATGGCTAAATCTAAGCCCATTGGTCCTTCTATTATAGCATTTTTTATTTGTCCTCTTTCTGCCATTTTACTGATTATTGCGGCGTCAATAGTAGCAGGCATTGCTTCGGAGACTTGTTCAGAGGCTGCTATTAAAGCTACTTTTGGCTTTTGTATTCCTAACCTTCTTGCAATATTGATCAAATGATTTACAATAATTATCTTTTGTTTTAAATCTGGATTTGGGATGATAGCAACGTCTCCAAATACCAGTAGTTTATGATATGCAGGAGTTTCCATTACAGTTATATGCGTCAAAAGCCCTTTGGGAGGGACAAGTCCATATTCTTTATTTAATATTGCGCGCATATATTTATCTGTGCTTATCAATCCTTTCATCAACATATCTCCTTTTCCTTCCCGGATTATTTTGACAGCTTCTTGTGCTGCCTGGGTATCTTCTTTTATATCTACGATATTGAATTTTTTTATATTTATACCAATTTCTTGGCAAGATTTTTCAATTTTATTTATATCTCCGACTAAGGTTGCATCGATTAGCCCCATATCCACAGCTTCACTAACGGCTTCTATGGTATGGGTATCAATGCCGTTAGCTACAACTAATCTTTTATTAGGCAGTTTTTTTATATGTTCAAGGAGTTCTTTTAGAGTTTTCATTTGAGTTGTTTTATGTGGTTGTTTTTTTATTGACAATTTCATAGGTATCTTTTGCAATCATATATTCTTCATTAGTTGGGACAACCAAAACTTTTACCTTAGAGTCTGGTGTAGATATAATAGCTTCTTTTCCTTTAACTTCTTGATTTTTAATTTTATCTAATTTTATGCCTAAATATTCCATATCTTTGCAGATGTTCCATCGTCTTTGGTAGGCATTTTCACCTATACCACCTGTAAAGACGAGGATATCTAAGCCATTTAGAGCGGCGGTATAAGCGCCGATATATTTTTTAACTCTATAATCAAACATTTTTAATGCTAATTGGGCGCGGTAATTACCTTGTTCAGCTTTTTTTTCTATTTCTCTCATATCAGAGGATATTCCGGAGATGCCGATTAGTCCGCTATGTTTATTTACCAGAGTATATGCCACACTACGGGGGAGTTCTTCTTTTTCCATAATAAAGTTGTAAACCCCCAGGTCTAAATCACCGGAGCGGGTTCCCATTATTAATCCTTCTACTGGGGTCATACCCATAGATGTATCTATTGATTTTCCGTTTTTTATAGCAGCTATTGATGAGCCGTTGCCCAGATGGCACGTAATAATTTTCTGTGAAGTATAGTTTACGCCTAAGATTTTACAAGCACGTTCTGAGACGTATTTATGACTTGTTCCGTGGAAGCCATATCTTCTTACACCATAATGTTCATAGAATGAGTAGGGGATAGCATACATATATGCGTAATCTGGCATAGATTGATGAAATGCGGTATCGAAAACGCCTACTTGTGGCACTTCTGGCAATAGATTTTTTATTGCGTATATACCTTTTAGGTTAGGCGGATTATGTAGTGGTGCTAATTCTATGCATTTTTCCATTTGTTCAATTACTTCATCATTTATTAGTACGGAATTTTTGAATTTTTCTGCACCGTGAACTACTCTATGGCCTACTGCGTCTATTTCTTTCAGATTTTTAATCACTCCGTATTTATCACTTTTTAAGATGGCAAGTAAGTATTCTATTCCGTTTTGATGGTCAATGATATCTCCTTTAAATATTACTTGGCGACCGTCTGGGAGGAAATGTTTTATTTGTGAGCCTTTTAGACCAATTTTTTCAATGATACCTTTAACTAATAAATCTGTTTTATTCTGTTGAAAATTAAAAAATTGATATTTTATGGAGGAACTTCCGGAATTTAGAACAAGGATTTTCATAATTGGGGATTTTAGTTGAATATTGTTTCTATTGCAGGTCTTAATTTTTTGCCGTATTTATCATATTCGTAGAATCCGATGAGAGTTTTTCTGCCCAGATGATTTGCGCGTTGTAATCTACGGAGTATAGGAGAAGCTTTATATCGTAAGTCTCCGAATTCTTCATACATATTATCGAGCCACCGAACCACTCTGTCAATTCCGATTTTATCAGCTAATTCAAAAGGACCTAAGGCTATGTTTAGGCTTTTTCTTGCTGCTAAGTCGATTTTTTCCATATCTGCTACTCTTTCAAGTAAGATATCGCAGGCTTCATTTATCATAGGAGCAAATAGTCGTACAGTGATTAGTCCGGGAGATTCAGCGACGCGGACAAATTCTTTACCCAGTAGTATTGCGAATTTTCTTACTTCTCGGCAGATATCCTCGGAGGTGTACATACTTCTTACTACTTCTACAAGAGAGGCGTCTGGTGAAGTAGTAGAGATATGCATACTAATGCAGCGATTTTTATGTTTTAAGGCTGCTGCTAATTCAGTTATTGCAATTGTGGTGGAGTTTGTTGCTATTATTGTTCTGGGTGAGACGTGTTCTTCAATTTTTTTAAATACGACTTTCCGTATATCCTTAGCTTCTTCGCGTTTAGAGGAGAGGATAGATTCAATAACCAGGTCACAATTACTAAAATCTGCGTAATTTAATGTTCCGTGAATACGAGAGAGTATAGCTTTTTTTTCGCTTTCAGTTATACCCCAGCGCCGGACTTTGTTGTTTAGTTCTTCCTCTATTTCTTTAAAAGCTTTGTCAAGGATTTCTTGGCTTAGGTCAAGGCATATTACTTCCATACCTCGCGAGGCTATCATAATCGCCAATTTTTGTCCAGTAGAACCGCAGCCGACTATTCCAATTTCTGAAAATTCAGCTTTGGGTTTATCTTCTTTGCTGATTGTGAAATTTTCGAGTTTCTCAATTATTACTTCTGCCATAGTTTTTGATTTTCATAGTTTAAAGTTAAAGCTTTAAAATATCAAATAAATGATTTTTGTCATAAAGATTAATTTTTTTCTTCGTTTTTTCGTTTTTGATAATAGCGATAACCTTCAATGACTATTACGAATTCTCCTTTTGGTTCAAATTCTGTAAAATAGTCTTTTACTTGTTTTAACGTACCACGAATAGTTTGTTCAAATATTTTACTGATTTCACGAGATACAGATACGTATCTATCTGCACCCATATATGTAATTAGGTCTCGGAGTGTGTTTATTAGTTTATGAGGAGGTACATATATAATTATAGTGCGTTCTTCTTTTGCGAGAGCTTCAAGTCGTTTTTTTCTACCGTGTTTATCTGGTAGAAAGCCTTCAAAAACGAAGCGTTCCATAGGAAGTCCAGAATTTACCAAAGCTGGTATCAATGCAGTAGCTCCTGGGAGCACTATTACTTCAATGCCGTTGTTTATGCATTCTCTAATAAGTAAAAAACCCGGGTCGGAGATACCGGGAGTTCCTGCGTCGCTTATTAGGGCTACATTTTTTCCTGTAATTAAATAGTCTATAACTTTATAAACAGTTTTATGTTCATTGTATTTATGGTAGGAAATTAGTCGTTTTTCGATATTATAGAAAGTTAAGAGTTTACGGCTAACTCTGGTGTCTTCTGCGAAAATTATATCAACTTCTTTGAGAGTTTCTACACCGCGATATGTCATATCTCTTAAATTCCCGATGGGTGTAGGGACAATAAAAAGCTTTCCTTTTTCCATAGCATTTTGATTATACAATTCAAAGATAGAAAAAATAACTAATAGTGCAATTTTTAGTAATAATCGTAAGTTTTTTTAATTACCGAGTTGGTTTTTATTTACATATTTATGTATTGCGGTTTGGTAGAGAGTGATATAGCCATCAATTGGGCGACGGAGTCCAGAAATTGTTTATGGTGGCTTTCAAATAGGGAGAAACTTGCCACTTCAATAACTCCATAGACTTTGTCTTCGTATTTTATAGGTGTTATATAGACATTTTTGGGCATTGCAGCACCTATGCCTGTTCGTATTTCTAAATAGTCGTCAGGTAGGTCTGTAAGATATATTGGCTGTTTTTCCATAAAACAAGCACCTATTAGTCCTTCATTTAGTTCTATTCTCTTTTTCAAGTATTTACGTCTATTGAACGCAACCATAGCTTTAAGTTCCAAATAACGAGTTTTTTCATTTTCAATATTCAGAATAAATATACCACCTTGTGAAGCTCCTACATAATCAACGAGTCGTGTAATGACTCGTTCTGCCATTATATCAATATTGTCGCTAACCGCGATAATATCACTAAATCTGTTAATTCCCTCGTTAATCCATCGTCTTATTTCTTCTTGACGGCGACGTTCAATTTCTTTATTTCTGGCTTCAATTAAGCTTTGTCGCATTTGTAATAGAGAATTACCGAGCAGATCTTCGTCTGAAAGTTTTTCAAATTTTACATCAAAATTTCCGCGACCTATTTCAAGAGCGAAGTATGAATATTTATGAAAACCTTCAATTAGCTGGTCTAATGATTTTTTCATATCACCAATTTCGTCGTTACGGTTCATTTCGAAGCTTTCGATGGGTTTACCTTTTGCCATTTCTGAGAGGGCTTGTCGGATTTTTTCCAATGGATCTGTTATAGTTCTACCGAAAGTATATAAAGCAAATATGGATAAGAAAATGAATAATAAACCTATTATGGAGACAGTCAGTATCATTGATTTAACTTGTCGTTGTAATGCTGCACGTTTTTTTGCGACCATTTTGTCTATATAGTCAACATATACACCTGTTCCTATGACCCAGTTAAGAGGTTCGTAGAGACGTACCCAAGATATTTTAGGAATTCTTTTATTTGTACCCGGTTTATAGAAGTTATATGAAACTCTGCCTGCTCCATGTCCTACTACTATACTATCGTGGAAGGCTTCATAGACGTTTTTATCGGTATTTTCTATATAGAAAACCCATGCTTTACCTTCCAGTTCTGGTTTTATAGGATGCATTATTACAGTATAGGGCGGATTAAATTCATTTATCCAGATATATCCGTTATCTCCAAAACGTAGTACTCGTAGATTTTCTAAGGTAATTTTCATTATATTTACGGCTATCATTTTCACTGTTTGCATTGAAGTATCTTTCAAGTCAAAGCCATATTTTTCTTTCAGAACCCGAGGACTTGATGCTCTATAAGCATTATCTATCATTGAGTATGCTATGTTAACAATATCTTTCAGATGGTTAAGTATTTGGTTAGTAGCTTCTTTTTTATATTGTTGAATATTTCGGTCTATTTCTATTTTAAATTGAATTATTGCTAATAAAGAGACGGTTATAATAGAAAAAAGCACAATTAAACTTGTATATAATGGCAATTTAGTACGCAGTCTCATAGAAAATTTTTTACAGTGTTGTAAAGTTAGGAATTTTTTTCAAAAATGCACAAGAATTTCGTTGTATTTTACATATAGCAGTTTTTATGCCATTTGTAATAATTAGATAGGAAAAATTTTCTGCTGTTGCATAAGCAATTATTTGTTTAAATACATTATCATCAATTTTTACAGAGGGAGCTTTGCATTCTATGAGCATTGCTGGTTGAAAATTTTTATTATATATAACAATATCAGGTCGTTGAGATTTATAATTTTTAATTTTTTTTTCTACTGCAAAATGAGTTATAGGATAGTTTAAAAAGTGGATTAGATAGTTAATAAATTGTTGTCTTACCCATTCCTCAGGAGTAAGTTTTACATATTTTTTTCGTATTGGATCAAAAATAAATACTTCTTGGTTTTTAGTTTTTAGTTTTGGTTGGGTATAAGGAATGTTAAGTTTAGGCAGTAAATCCATAAAGCTATTTTTGCCAAAGTTAATAAAAATTAGCAGTAAGCTTTCTGGCAATTGTTATGGAGTAAATTTATTACAATGTTAGAGGTTAGTTTATCTTTTATTTTGTTTTTCCAGTTTTTTTAGTCGTTGTAGTATTTGTTGATTTTGACGTTTTAGTTCCGTTATTTGAGCTTGTTGTTGTTGAATAATCATTTGTTGTTCTTGAACAGCTTTTACGAGAGGAACTACAAAGTCGGCGTAGCGTAAAGCATAAGTATCATTTGGATTTTTAGGTTTATCTACTCCGCTGAAATCGTAACCGATGCTTTCGGCAGCTTTTTGAACATCTTGGGCGATAAATCCAGAGTATCTAATTTTTTGTTTTTCAGTGATATTTTCCATATTTTGTAGAGAATCTGGTATATTGAGGAATTCATTTATTTTTTGTATATCAAGATTGTAAGTTATTGGTTTTAAAAGCATTATAAATTTTAAACCTGGGACATCTTCTTTGATATTTATTTTAAATCGTTTATCAGATATATTGCTCCAATTGACATATCCACCTATTGAAGTGACAGATGAATTTCCTATTCTGATTTGATTGCTTGCGGTTATTGTAGCTTGATTTCCTAGTGCTGTTGAATTAGAGAAATTTGAAGCATTTGCTGCTGCATAATCGCCGAGGAAAGTACAGCGTTGAAATCCATCGTAATTTTGACCTGCGCGATATCCTAAGGCTGTATTGTATTGTCCATTTGTAAGATTGTATAAAGCGAAGTTTCCTATTGCAGTGTTATAACTACCATCGGTAATATTATAAGCAGATTGATATCCTAATGCAGCATTATTATCTCCGGTAGTAATGCCATAGATAGAATATGCACCAACAGCAGTATTAAAATTAACATCATCGTAGCAGTCGTTTTCGTTTCGCATAGCTTGATAACCAATCGCTACGTTGAAGTCATTATTTTTTTGAGAGTAATACATAGCTTCAAAGCCTACTGCAACGTTATAATCGCTGCTGGTTGTATTATTTCTCATAGAATTATATCCTATTGCGACATTTTGTGTTCCGGTAGTATTCAGGTATAATGCCCCGTAGCCCATAGCAACTGTTTCCTTCCCAGTTGTATTATTATTCATTGCAAAAGCTCCGACAGCAGTATTTCTGATAGCATTGTTAGTGCGAAGAGTGCCATATCCGACAGCAGTATTGTCGTCGGTATTAGTATTACCTCTTAGGGCTCGATATCCTAATGCTGTGTTTCTATTACCTTCTGTGTTGAGGTAGAGGGCTCCATATCCCACAGCAGTATTACATTCGCCAGTAGTTTGGCTATTTAGTGCAAACGCTCCCACTGCGGTTTGGCCGTCGTTAGTGTTGTTTTCTAATGCTTTATATCCTATTGCTACTATATAAGCACCTGATGTATTTTGTTTATTTGCGTAATATCCAATATTTACATTTGCGTTATCTGATTGATCGTCGTTAGCGCCTGCTCCTTCTCCTATGGATACTGTTTTACCGTTGTTTAGGAACTCTAAAACTCCTGATGTTTTGAATCTCCATCTAATTATGTTATTTGTTCTGATATCCAAGTCTGCGTTATCAGTAGTACCTAAAAAATTTGTCCCTGGTGTTGTTCCTGCATTACCATTAAGTAGCCATACTTGAGAACTATTAGGGAGTCTTACCCAATTTGGATTTGAGGCATCACCGGCGTTGTAATAGAAACCTGCTGGTGTTAGACCTCCGGAACCGTCATTATAAACTATGAGTGAGGTCGCGGGGTTGGGTATTGTTGAAGCATCATTGGCGGAATTTAATGCTATTCTTGGGATTAGAATGCCTTTATTAGGAAAGTTTATATCTAAACCTGCTGATTGATCGGGTTGGGTACCGTCATTATTGATGGCTACTTGGGCATAAAGGTTTATGAAGCTAAAATATAACAATATAAATGTTAAGATTATTAGCTTTTTGTTCATTTTTTTATTTTTTAGAATTAAAAATTTTGGAACAAAGTTAAATTTTTTTACTAAAAAGTCAGCTTATCAGAAAATTTTTATTAAACTTTTTTAAAATAGGTAAAAGAGGGCTGTCTAATTCAATGGGAGTAGAATATGGTTTAATAAAGACAGCCCTTAAAAGTGTTTAGTAATTTGCTTTTAAAATAATCCGTAGAGTTTTGCTTCTATTTTGTCAAATACAATGCTTGCGTCTTTTTGGTTTTCAACGAAGTCTATTTTATCTACGTTAATAATTAGTAATTCACCCAGGTTATAGTTTTTAATCCAGTTTTCATATTTTTTATTAAGTTTTGTAAGATAATCAATGCTTATAGAATGTTCGTAGTCTCTACCTCTTTTTTGTATTTGTTTTACTAATGTAGGTACAGAAGCACGGAGATAAATAAGAAGATCAGGAGGATCAACGAGGCGTTTCATTAATTCAAATAGGCTGCTATAATTTTGGAAATCGCGTGTGGACATCAGTCCCATTTCGTGGAGGTTTGGGGCAAATATGTATGCGTCTTCGTATATTGTTCTATCTTGGACGACGTTTTTTTTAGATTCTCGTATTTTCAGCACTTGTCGGAAGCGGCTGTTTAAAAAGTAGATTTGCAGATTAAAAGACCATCTTTTCATATCTTGATAGAAGTCGTTTAGATAAGGGTTATCATCTACGGATTCATAGAAAGCCTCCCATTTATAATGTTTTGCAAGGAGAGTTGTTAAAGTAGTTTTTCCGGAGCCGATGTTTCCGGCAATAGCGATGTGTAGATTACTGTTTTTTTTCATTTTGTTGTTGTTTTATAATATTAAAACAGTCTTGTAATGAAAGTTTTTCAATATCAATATTTTTGGGTAATTTATAAAATTTTCTTTTATAGTGTATTACAGGATTTCCCCATCTATCTTTGATGATTTTTAATTTTGGTTCTTCTTTGAAAGTTTTGAGGGTATTTTTTTGATTTTTTTGTATTTTTTCCTCAATAAGTTCTATTGCTCGTTCCTTTGTAATTGTTAGAGGGTTCTCATTTTTTTTCAGAGAGATAAATAAATCTTTATATTTGATATATGGGCCATATCGACCTATTGCGACAATAATATCTTCTTGGTTGTATTTACCTAAGTTTCGAGGTAGGGAGAATAGTTTAAGAGCTTCGTCTAATGTTATTGTATCAACAGATTGACCTTTAAGCAAAGGAGCATATTTTGGGTTATCATCTTGTGTTCCTATTTGAACAAAAGCCCCATATTTTCCATATCTTGCATATACAGGTTTACCTGTTTCGGGGTCGTCGCCGAGGTAGCGACCTAATCGTTCTTCTTTGAGGAGTTTAAGAGCTTGATCAAGGGTTATAGTTTCGATATGCTGATTTGGTTTGAGGCTTGCGAAAATAGGTTTTTCTTTTCTATGGTCTCCGAGCTGGACGACTGGACCATATCGTGCAATTTTAGCATATACAGGTTTACCTGTTTCAGGGTCATCACCTAAATATCTTTCTCCGCTTTGTTTTTTTACATTTTTTATTGTATTTTCTATCCATTTGTGGAATTCTTGGTAGAATTTATCAATAACTTTTGTCCATTGTTCTTTACCTGCGGCAATTTCGTCAAATTGTTTTTCTACATTTGCTGTAAAGTTATAGTCCATTACTTTTGCGAAGTATTTAGTTAGGAAATCTGTCACAAGTATTCCGATGTCGGTAGGTACGAGTTTATTTTTTTCGTAAGGACCTTTTTCTTCTTTAATATTTTGGGTAATGGAGTTATTTTCTAAAATGATTTCTTTAATTTTTAAGGGAGGGGTTTCAATATTTCTTTTTACAACGTAGTTTCTTTTTTGTATAGTAGAAATTATAGGTGCGTATGTAGAAGGTCTTCCGATACCTAATTCTTCGAGTTTTTTTACCAGAGAAGCTTCATTATATCTTGGAGGGTGTTTTGTATATTTTTGAAGGGCTATTGCTTTTTTAAGTTTTATAGGTGTATTTTTGTTAATTTCTGGGAGGAGGATTTCTTCTTGGTCTTCTGTTTGTTCAAAGTCTTTGTATTTGTATGCTTTTAAGAAACCTTCAAATTTTAGTACTTGTGCGTTAGCAGTAAGTTTTTCATCGCAATTATTTGCTTTGATTGTGATGGTAGTTTTTTCGTATATAGCATCGGACATTTGGCTTGCCAGAGCTCTATTGAATATTAACTCGTATAGGCGTTGTTTTGCGGGGTTTTCTGAGATTATTCTAACCATTCTGGTAGGGCGAATAGCTTCGTGAGCTTCCTGAGCATTTTTTATTTTTGTTTTGTATTGTCGTGGTTTGCTATATTGTTCACCGTAGTTGTTATGTATGTAGTTTTTTATATTTTCGATAGCTTCTTGGGAGAGTATAGTTGAGTCTGTACGCATATATGTTATATGTCCTTCTTCGTAGAGTTCTTGTGCCAGTCTCATTGTATGATATACAGAATAACCGAATTTTCTGGCTGCTTCTTGTTGTAGTGTTGAAGTAGTGAATGGAGGTTGTGGAGATTTTTTTACAGTTTTATTAGTAATATTTTCGATTTCAAAAGTAGCATTTTGGAATTTTTTTAATATTTCTATTGCTTGGGTTTCATTTTCTATGTTATGGGGTATTTGAGCTTTTAATTGATAGTTTCCTTTTGATGTATTGATATCAAATATAGCAGTAATTTTATAGAAACTTTTCGGTTGGAAGTTTTGTATTTCTCGTTCACGTTCTACTATAAGTCTTACAGCCACAGATTGGACTCTTCCGGCAGATTGAGCTCCTTTTACTTTTTTCCAGAGTAGTTCAGAGAGTTCAAAACCTACTAATCTATCAAGTATTCGTCGGGCTTGTTGTGCATTTACGAGGTTATAGTCTATCCATCTTGGATTTTTCAGGGCATTTAGTATAGCTTTTTTTGTTATTTCGTGGAAAACGATTCGTCTTGCTTTTTCTTCTGATAGTTTTAAAACTTCTGTAAGATGCCAAGCGATGGCTTCACCCTCGCGGTCTTCATCGGAGGCGAGATATACTTTTTCACTATCTGAAACAGCTTTTTTTAGGTCGTTTATAATTTTCTTTTTTTGCGGGTCTATTACATATACAGGTTTATAATTATTTTTTACATCTACACCCAGGTCTTTTGTGGTCAGATCTCTGATATGTCCATAGCTGGATTTTACATCAAAGTCTTTACCGAGGTATTTTTTTATAGTTTTAGCTTTGGCTGGGGATTCAACGATTACTAACTTTTTTGCCATAAATAATTTTTTTCGTCTTTATAGTTTGCAAATAAAGTAATTTGAATTGTTAAGTTCAAGTTTTTTTATTTTTGGTATAATATAAGGTGACATTTGATAGCTGATAGGAATATTTGTAATGAACTTATTTATAAGAATTTGGGTAGAAATGTCGGGGCGGCCGGACTCGAACCGGCGACCTCTTGAACCCCATTCAAGTGCGCTAGCCATCTGCGCCACGCCCCGTTTTTGCGGAGCAAAGATATATTTTTTTATAGTAAAAAGCAAATTAAAAATTTTTCAATACAGTGTATCCTATAACTTTATCGTAATTTAGAGCATTGTCGTAATAATAAACAAAAATAAAGTATTGGTTTTTAGTTTCTGAGAAGCTACCGTCTATAATTCCGGTATTTTTAGGGGTTCTATAAGAATAGTTATATACGCCTTGTTTTAACAATAGGGTAGTGTAATAATATCCACTTTTAGGGTCATAGTGCATTTTGAAGCGTTTATCAAATTGCCATAATGAGAGTGCTCCGTATATGTAAATATCTTCATTGTATTTAATTGGTGAAAGTAAAAAGAAGTGTACCAAAACGTAATCTGCCTCTGTTTCGTCGTTAAAGCCTCGTTCATTGCGGATATAGAAACGTCCGTTAATGTCGTTATTGAAAAAATATTTTGTCATAGGGTAGTCTGTTTCTAAGATAAACTCATATTTATCATTAAGTTTTATTTTTTGAGTATGCGGTGCTATGAAATTTGTATTTTTTGTAATAAAATATCTGAATTGATTGTATCCGAGAAAAAGATTTTCTTTTTCATAGTCGTATATTAGGTTATTTCCTTGGATAAAGCGCGGTTTTAGATATTTTACAGTATTCCAGTCCCAGTTTTGTAATACAGCGGCATCTACGTATTCCAAAGGATTAGTTAAAGGTGTTTTACTATCAACTTCAAAATCGACTTCTTGATAGTTGTTTCTGTATAAGCTTAGGGATGGAATATGTACAGTTCCTTTTACTTCAACTAATGGCTCTACAACAATGAAACGCATTTGTAAAATTTTTTGACTTGTATCTCCGTCTTTGTATATAAGGATTATGTAATTGCCTGATTTTAAGAATTTAATATTATCATTAGGGAATTGCACAGAATAATGAACGTAATTTGTTAGAGTGTTAAAAGAAAATTTGTAATTATCTACATAGTTTTCTTCAAAGCCATCAATATATTGGTCAAATGTTAGCTCTGAGGGTTCCCAATTTTTATTGCAATGAATAAATGTGTATTGATAATCTGAAACGGAATTATTCATATTTAAGTCGTCAAATTCCAGTACTAAAATATCATTTGTTCCTAATCTGAGGATAGGATAGCTTAATTTATCACCTTTCAAATGTATGTAGGCAGTTTTTATGCTATCTGCAAAAATTTTATTTTGTAATATTTGTGCAGAAATTCTCCCGAAAAAAAAGGTAAAAAATAGTAGAAAAAAATGCTTAAACATTTTGCAAAATTTTATTTTTTCTTTTACGTTTGGACTACAAAGTAAAAAAAGATTATGAAAAATCAAATATGGCTCATAATTATTACCTTTATATTAAATGGATGCATACATAGAATGGAAATAAAAGCACCTGATTTGACGGTAATGCCCGATACACTACAGCCAGTATCACCCATAGATCCTGCTAAGTTTTACATTAGTGGCTATGGGGACGAAGATTTAAAGAGATTTACGATTACTACTAATCCTTTTATATATTCATTTGATACTACTTTCGGAGTTTTTACTCACGTTTTTAATAAGACTGTATCAATGACGGCTTTTGACAATATGCAAATAAACGACGATAGTATTATAACAGTTAAATTCGTACTTAGTGATGATTTTCATAAAACAGAGGCAGTTCGATATTTGAGGCTTTTAGAGGGATATCCTCCGGTAAAATATTCCTATGGACGTCTTTGCTCTTGTAATGATAGCAATTTATTTTATTCAGCAGCCCTTTTGAAAGGCTATAATTGTGAAAATCGTATTGATGGTTATGTTGATTTTCTCTTTATTGTAGATACTACTTATGGTTATACCATTTCCTCTCCTGATGCTCCCTATTCAGCAGCTTTTCTGACTAATCATAATTGTTATTATAATACTGATAATAAGAATCATACACATCTTTCAAAGACTTCTATTGATGTAAATTCCATAGATCCTAAGTTGCTATATAACTTAGAAGTAGAAGATAGCTATATTGGCAGTAATCCTGAATATGGCACAGGAATAACAGATTTACATAAAAATGATGAAATAGCTTTTATTTCGCACGATAATAGAAAAGGCATTATAAAAATTAGAAATATTGATTATCAAAATAAATGTATAATTTTTGATATTTATACACAAGCATATCCTGTAAACCACAAAAAATAAATATTATGGCAATAGAAGTAGGGAAAAAAGCTCCGGAATTCTGCCTGCCAGATACATTTGGCAATACAATATGTTTAAATGATTACAAAGGCAAATGGGTTGTCCTGTATTTTTATCCAAAAGATAATACCTCTGGTTGCACAAAAGAAGCAGTAGATTTTACTATGTTAAAAAAAGATTTTGAACAGTTAGATGCTGTTATTTTGGGCGTAAGTAAAGATAAACCTGAAAGTCATAAAAAATTTATTGAGAAACATAATTTGGGAATTACACTCCTTAGTGATGAAAATAAAGAGGTTCTGAAAGCTTATGGTGCTTGGGGAGAGAAAAAAAACTATGGTAAAATAACAGAAGGTACAATACGTTCAACATTTTTAATAGACCCTGAGGGGATAATTAAATATATATGGAAAAATGTAAAAGTGCATCAGAAAAGAAAAACAGGAATAGTAAAGCACGCTGAGGTTGTATTACAAAAATTAAAAGAACTGCAAAATCAGTAAAAAGCTTATTTTTTTGCAAATTGCAAAATTGATCGTTTTTAATTTTTTATATGAATAAAAAAATATTTATAATAGGCCCTTTTTATCCTTTGCGAGGTGGAATAGCAGATTTTAACCACTCTCTATGTAAGGCTCTTATAGATTTAGGATACGATTGCCAGGCTATATCTTTTAGTTTGCAATATCCAAAATGGCTTTTTCCCGGTAAAACTCAATACGACCCCGATAAAAGAGAAACAGAGTTTCCTGTTTCCTTTTTGATAAATTCGATAAATCCAATTTCTTGGCACAAAACTGTAAGATTTATAAAAAATCATAATCCTATTGCTTTAATAACTGCCTATTGGATACCTTTTATTGGAATATCTACTGCTTGTATATTAAAGAAAATAAAGAAACCCGTTAAAAGGATCGCTCTTGCTCATAATATAATTCCCCATCAAAAAATGCCAGCAGATAAACTTATAACCCGTTTTTTTATAAATCAAAACGATGAGTTCATAGTTTTGTCTGAACAAGTTGCCAAAGATTTAAAAGCTTTCAAACCAAATGCTAAATATATAGTTTCTCCACATCCGATATATGATATTTTTGGGGAAGCCGTAGATAGACCTACGGCACTTAAAAAGTTAAATTTATCCGATGGTAATTATTTGTTGTTTTTTGGACTAATAAAGAAATATAAAGGATTAGACCTTCTATTACAAGCTTTTGCTTATCCGGACTTGAAAAATTTAGATGTAAAACTTTTGATTGCTGGTGAGTTTTACGAGAAAAAACAAAAATATATAGAATTGATACATTCTTTGAAAATAGAGGATAAAGTGATATTGCACGATTATTTCATACCTAAGGATAAAGTTAAATATTATTTTTCAGTTGCCGATGCCGTTGTGCAGCCATATAGAAGTGCCACCCAGAGTGGGGTAGCAGCTGTCGCATATCAGTTTTTTAAGCCAATGATAGTTTCTAATGTCGGAGGTTTGAAGGAAATAGTCCAAGATGGAAAAACAGGATTTATAATACCAGAATATTCACCTGAGGCATTAGCGAAAACAATTTTGAGGTTTTATCAAATGAAGGATAAAATAGAATTTGAGAAATTTATTGCTGATAAAAGAAAAGAGCTTTCTTGGGAAAATTTTGCTAAAAAAATATTAACTTTGATAGAAACAAATTACTAATGAATAAGAAATTTTTTGACATAAAAAAAGTTTTTCGTACCTCAAAATCACCATTTTATAGGTATATGCCAGGTTTTGTAATTAATGGCATAAGAAAAATTGTGCGTGAGGATAAATTAAATGAGTTGTATGCTAAATACGGACATTTATACGGAATAGATTTAGTTAAAGCTTTACTCTTTCAGGAGTTTAATGTAAAGATAGATATTATCGGAACTGAAAATGTTAATCCTAATGGACGTTATACATATATTGCCAACCACCCATTGGGAGCAATAGATGCATTGGGCTTTTTATATTTAGTATATAAGATACACGGGAATGTGCTTTCACCATCTAATAAAATTTTTGAGTATATACCAAATCTCCACGAGTTAATAGTTCCTGTTGATGTTTTTGGGCATTCTACAAAGGAGCAAATTCAAGCTGTTAATGAAGCTTTTGCTTCTGAGAAACAAATTATGATTTTCCCAGCAGGAGAGGTCTCTCGGTTTATAAATGGCAAAATTCAAGACCCTCAGTGGCATAAAACTTTTTTAACAAAGTCAGTGAAATATCACCGAGATATTGTGCCAGTCTTTATAACAGGTAGAAATTCAAATAGATTTTATAAAACTGCTAAAATTCGTAAAAAATTAGGTTTGAAAATTTATATAGAATCGTTACTTTTACCTGATGAAATGTTGAAAAAATATAATGCTCAATTGACTTACATCATAGGGAAGCCTATATCTTATAAAGAAATTGAAAATTCTAATATTTCTCATAAAGATTGGGTAGAAAAAATAAAAAATATTGTTTATAAATTGGGAGAGAGTTATATTCAAAATCAAAAATTATGAACAAAAAAAATTTGACTTATAAACAGGCGTTAATAGAATTGGAAACTATTGTTTCTGAAATAGAACAAGGAAAAATTGATTTAGATCAACTCGTGGAAAAAGTAAAAAGAGCAAAGCAGTTATTTAATTACTGTTATACTAAATTGCGATCTATAAAAACAGAAGTGGACAATATTTTTGAGCAAGAGAGTGATTTTTCTATAAATGATTCTGATATAAATCAGTCTTTATGAAAGAAATGAAAAAAAATATTGCAAAAAAATTTGAGAAGTTTATAATATACATTCTAATAGTTTTAATGGGAATTGTGATTTTAGTGACATCTTTTGAATTAGTTTTTTACATTTTCAGAGAAATATATAGAGCTTTTTATAGTTCCCATCTATTGTTGGAAAAGAAGGAGATGCTACATATTTTTGAATTGTTTTTTAATGTTTTGATAGGGGTTGAATTATATGAAACTGTAAGATTATACGTAAAAGAGGATATTTTTCACGCGGAATTTGTTTTATTAGTAGGACTTATTGCGGTAAGTAGAAAAGTTATCATAATTGATTATACTCAAATTGATAATGGTAAATTGATAGGAATATCTTTGCTAATAGCTGTACTTTCCGGAGGATACTATTTATTAAAACTTAGCCAGCGGAATAATAATAATGATAAAACGAAATAGAGAAATTTTGGTGCGATTTTTGCCTAAATAGGCAAAATAGGGCAAATGCGAAGTTTTATATTCAGTTTGTTAATTATTCTTGTCAGTTTTACTTTTCCTCCTGACGCAAATAAACAAATAATTTCGGCATTGAAAAATTCTGATGCACAAAATATCGTTAAATTTTTTAGTAATGATGTAGATTTAGAAATTTTGGATACAAAAGGCTTTTTTAGTAAAGAACAATCTGCGGTATTACTTGCGGATTTCCTTAAAACACATAATTTTCAAGATGCTATTTATATAAGTGAATCAAGTGAAGAAGGTTTTTCTACTTATATTTACAGAATTAAAACTGCTGATAATCAGGACTATTTTTTATTTTACCAATGGGAACAAAAAGCCTCATCTCAACGTATTGTAAGTTTTAAAATTATTAGGAGCATTTAATTCTACTTTTTTCCATTTTTTTTGCTTGTCAAATTCTTTTTGGGATTTTGCAAAAGGACAAGTGCTACAATCTGCTGAGCAGGCAAAACATTGGTATTTTAATTTTTTCCTCCCGAATAATGATATAACATTTCTTATTGTTCTATATCCTGTATAGCCAAATGTAAAACCCAGAATAATATATGTAATAATTTGCTGTATCATAATGCAAAGAAGCAGTAAATAATTTTTAATGTCAATACCTAAGTATAGGTATTTATTTTTCGTTTTTTTGTTTATTTTTTAGTTTGCTATGTTGTATTACTTTTTTTATAAAGAAATCGCGAATGCGATAACTTAGAGGATTTGTTTGTTTCATTTTTTCTGGGTGCCATTGAACCCCCATAACAAAAGGATGAATAATTGTGTCATAAAATTCTATGGCTTCTATCAAAGAATCAGGGGCATAAGCAGCAGCTAATAGATGTCTTCCGAGTTTTTCAACACCTTGGTGGTGATTACTATAAACAGTACCGCTATCTACACCGACAATAGAGTGTAATAAAGTATTTTGTATGATTTTTACAGAATGAGTGGTTGCGCCGTGATGTCTGTGCATTGTAAGGCTTCCGATATCTGTTGGTATATCTGTATATAGAGTGCCTCCCGTAGCAACATTTATCATTTGTTCTCCTCGGCAGATACCTAATAGAGGTATATTATTGGAAATAGCATAGTTTGTCATTTTTATTTCCAAGGTATCGCGTTTGGGTGATATTTTGTAGCATTTATTGATTTCATCAGCTTTGCCATATAATGCGGGATTAATATCTTCTCCGCCTGTTATAATTATGCCGTCAGCTAAGCTTAGTAATTTTTTTAAGCTATCATCATTATTTATGCCGAATGCTGCTATTATACGGAGATTTGTATCTGCATTTTTTAGCCAATTTTCTACATTATTATTATATACGGAAAGTACCACCAGTGGACGGATATTTTTTACATTCTTAGGTGGTATTGTTCTATTGCATGCAAAGATGCTTATAAGTATAAAAAGCATAGAGAGTTTTTTCATTATTGCAAGTTTTTGTTTATTTCTATTAAAGCTGTAAGAGCATTTTCAGAGATAGAGATAGCACCGTATGGAGCAAAGCTTTCGCGAGGATTTATTCTTATTAAGTCTGCGTTAAAAGTTCTGAAAATATTTTCTGAAAAATGTCTTACCGTAGGAACTGCTGTACCTGCGCCTATTTCAATTATTGCGATTTTTGCATTTTGGTTTTCGAGCTTGTTTAACCAAGTGTATAGTCTGTTTTCTTGTTCTTGGGTTCTATAATGTATCCATTTCCAATCTCCGAACATTAGAATATTTGGTCTTGCTATGGCTCCACAATGGGGGCATTTTGGCAGTGTTTCTGCTTCAAATTTTTCCATATTTATGTAAATTTTAATGTTATCGGCTTTCCAGATTTTTTCAGAACAAGGTTCTGAACATTGCATATAGTGAATGGAGCCGTGTATTTCGACGATTCTATTTTCATCAAATCCTGCTTTTTGGAAATGTCCATCTACATTGGAGGTAAAAATAAAGTATTTAAATGGTTTTGTGTTTGCTATTTTCAGGAGGATTTCGTATCCTTTATGAGGTTTAGTATTTCTGTATAAATTAAGTCTATGTCCGTAGAAAGCCCAAGCCATTTTGGGGTTTGTATCAAACCATTTAGGGTTTGCCATTTCCTCAAATCTAATTCTGAATTTTGCTAATGGGGGATAGGCTTTCCAGAAACCCTCTGGACCTCTAAAATCCGGAAGTCCACTATCGACACCCATACCAGCTCCTGCTGTGATTAGTAATGCATCAGCTTCTGAAATTATTTTTGCAGCTTTTCTATATAAATCATTCATTATTGATTATTTTTAAAGCTTGTTTTTTGCTGATTTTTTCTTTTTTCAGGATTTCTGGTTTATATAGATGGCGTATGAAAAATTCAGCATAGTTTTCGTCTCGCGAGTTAGAAAGTTTTGTGATGTTAGTTTTACTAAAAACGTCCATAAAATCTGAGACTTTTATCCAGAAAAGTTCTTTTGTTCTGAGGATTTTACCGTTTTGGTCAGTATATTCAATTACAGGAGTTAAAGCAATGACTCTTTTTTGCATAATATTTCCGTCCGCATCGTATAGCCAAAGTTCTTTTGTTTTGATAGCTTTTATGTCTTGTCGGTTGTATAATAATATTGTGTCGTTATTAGGGAGGTTTAAAGTGTCGTAGCAGCCAAGTTTTTTCAAGATTTGATCTTCGGTTATTATTTTTTCTAATTTATCGCTTTTATATGCGATATAACCGAAAAAGCGTATTTTATTTAAAAGTAATTGCGTTAGATTTATATATCCTCGTTCAGGTTGTTGAGGGAGGAATAATTCTGGATATTGTGTTTTAGGAATTTTAGTATATACAATTTCAGCACGTTGGAAGCCAGTGATTTTTGGATAGTGATATTTAGGTGTAGGATATTGGCTGTAAATAAATGGTTTTGGAGTAGGGAGCATTCTAAGAAAATTATTTATGTCTATGTAAGTTTTGGAAAATTCTGTTAATAAATCTTTTGGCAGTTGATATTGTTTAATATATGCAGTATCGTCAAATGCAAGGGCATTAAATTTCATTTTTTCTATGAACTGAGCAAATGTTTGTGGGCTATTGCAGTTTTCTGTGCTAATATAGTGTTTTGCTAAAATTGGCTGTATTTGAGGGTAATATATAGCAGCTGTGAGATAATAACGATTATTTTCTCCTTCTTTTACAGGAATAATTCCTAAGGGGAAGCGTTTATAAAGTTTATTATTATAGTCGTATAGCTCTATAAATATGAAAACGAATTGTTTTATTTTGTCAAATGAGGGATAAGTTTTGTCTTTTATATCTAATTTTTTTATAAAAGCATTTTCATTCATAAGGTTTAAAAATTCGTTTCCAGTGCCGAGTTTTTCTGGTGATATGCTGTATATGTTAATTTTATTTTCACGTTCAGCTACATAAATAATATTTATTAAATTTTGATATCCAAAAAGGGGTTTCTTTGGGTAAAATAGTGGTTTATTTAAAGTATCATTTATATCCAGTCTATAATATTTAAGTTTTGCGAATTTAATTTCTGAGCGGGAGATAGTAGGAATATTATTTTTATATGGAGATGACGGCGACTTGTTTATATAGGGTACATCATATTCGTTGAAATTCACATAGTATTGATTTAGTATTTTCCCTTGATATTGGCTATTAAAGAAGTAATCAGAAAGGGAACATTTGCATTTTTTTGTTTTTACGTGAATATTTTTTGCTATTTTATAAAAATCGGGGAAATATACCCAGAAGTATTTTAGTGTGTCATTTTTTGAAATGAAGGCAGGTGCAAAACCAATAGGCCTTTTACTTATTAGATTATTGTTTTTGTCATAGTATAATCCTTGAATGATAAAGTAAGCATTTACTTGTTTAAGTTTTAGTCGTCTTATAGAAAAAAAGCCTTTTTTATTCAGAGGTTTTGATTTTAATAGTTTATAGATATCTTTTTCTGAGATATAGTGAGAAAATTCTTCTCCAAGTCGATTTTTTGCGGAGTAAACAAGAAAACCTTTGTACCGAATGGCATTTATGAGTATTGAAAAAGGATTTTTATTTTTATTTCTGCTGAAAAGGGGTTTATTACTTTTATTCTTTTCTGCAAGTATATATTCATATTTCACGCATCCGAGTTTATCTCCGTTAAAATTATTTTGCGCATTTAAGTTAATGGTAGCTAAAAGTAGTAGAAAATAGATTACAATTGATTTTTTCATTTTTTTGTGATAAAGATATGAAAATTCTTTGAAAAAACTAAGAGAAAAATCTTTTTATTATAAAAAAATACTTGGCTTTTAACTATTTTTAGATTTTAAATTTTCTGATTAACTTTGCTTCTAAATTTTTTAAATAAAAGCCGTAGAAATGAGAAAACTTAGTTTATTTATTTTAATATTTACGTTTATGGTAAGTTATGGGCAAAATGGGATTCTTACCCCAAAAATTATTGACCAGATTCGTTCCCAAGTACAAATACAGGGAACAGACCGAGCAATATCAAATGCTTTGGCAAATGATGAAATAAAGACTTTGGCATTTAACCCTATTGCTGGTAAGAAGGAAGATCACTATTTTACATACGAAATTAAAACTGGTAAAATAACTAATCAACAGAAATCAGGGCGTTGTTGGTTATTTGCTTCATTAAATATGTTTCGTCCGAAAGTGATGCAAAAATATAATTTAGATAATTTTGAATTTTCAGAGAATTACCTGTATTTCTGGCATATTTTTGAGAAGAGCAACTTGTTTTTAGAGAATATAATAGCAACAGCAGATAAAGATATTTACGATAGAGAAGTTTCGGAGCTATTTGCTTCTCCTGTCGATGATGGAGGTGCTTGGAATGATTTTGCTAATTTGGTTAAGAAATATGGAGCAGTTCCTAAAAGCGTAATGCCAGAAACCTACCAGAGTTTGCATACTTCTTTAATGATATCTTTGATAAAGGAAAAATTGCGTCAAGATGGATTATTACTACGCGAAATGGTAGCAAATGGAAAATCTAAACAAGAAATTGAAAACCAAAAGATAAAGATGCTGGCAGAGATATATCGTATATTGGTATTATCCTTAGGTGAGCCGCCTAAACAATTTCAATGGAGATATAAAGATAAAGATGGCAATATTAGTGAGTATAAAACTTATACACCGTTGAGCTTTTGGCAAGAAGCTGTTAATGTTAATCCAGACGATTATGTTATGTTTGTAGATGATCCTACTCGTGAGTATTATAAACTTTATGATAGAGAGAACGAAAGAAATACAGTAGAAGGTATAAATTGGCATTATATAAATCTGCCTGCAAAAGAAATAAAAAAATTCGCATTAGCTTCTTTACAAGATTCGGAAGCAATGTATTTCTCTTGCGATGTGGGAAAATATTTTAACCCCAAAGACGGTACCCTTGATTTGAATAATTATGACTATCAAAGTGTATTCGGAGTTAAATTTGATATGAATAAGAAACAGAGAATGCTTACCCATCAGAGTGCTTCTACACACGGAATGGCTCTTGTTGGTGTAGATGTTGATAAAGATGGTAAACCTATAAAATGGAAATTGGAAAATTCCTGGGGGCAAGATAAGGGGCATAACGGTTTTTTAACTATGACTGACCAGTGGTTTGATGAGTATATGTTTCGTATTGTTATACATAAAAAATACATAGATAAAAAAATCTTAGAGATTTTGAAGCAAAAACCTATAAAAGTACCTTATTATAATCCGGCTTTTAAGGCAGATAAATAAAATACTGTTTTAATTCTTTGTAAACAGTAAACGGAGTTGTCTAAGACTATATCTCTCTTTTACTAAAAGGAGTAAGAGGGAATAAAGAATTGAAAATTACTGTCTTATTTTGCTATTAAATTTTTGTTTCTGACTTTTGTATGTGCCTTATTTTTACTGATATTGAATTTTTTTATTTTTGCAAAAATTTAAACTGATAAGTGATGAAAAAGTTTAAACGGACTTTAATAACAGCAGCCTTACCATACGCTAATGGTCCAATACACATAGGACATTTAGCAGGAGTTTATGTTCCAGCAGATATATATGCCCGTTATTTGAGATTAAAAGGCGAAGATGTATTATATATATGCGGCTCAGATGAACATGGTGTACCAATTACTCTCCGCGCAAGGAAAGAAGGAAAGAACCCGCAGGAGATAGTTGATTATTACCATAATCTTAATAAAAAATCTTTTGAAGAATTCGGAATAAGCTTTGATATATATTCCCGTACAACAGAAAAAATTCATTACGAAACAGCTACGGAATTCTTTTTAAAGCTATATAATAAAGGTGTTTTTATAGAAAAAGAAACAGAGCAATTTTATGATCCAAAAGCCAAAATATTTCTTGCCGATAGATATATTACAGGAACTTGTCCCCATTGTGGTTATGAACACGCTTATGGCGACCAATGCGAAAAATGTGGGACATCGTTGAGCCCCACAGAATTGATTAACCCTCTCTCAGCTATTACAGGAGAAAAACCTATATTAAAAAAGACTAAACATTGGTACTTGCCTTTGGATAAATTCCAAGATTTCTTAGAAAAATGGATATTAGAAGAACATAAAGATTGGAAGCCAAATGTATTACGACAGGTAAAAGCTTGGTTTGATATGGGACTTAAACCCAGAGCTGTGACCAGAGATTTAGATTGGGGAGTCCCTGTGCCTCTCGAAGAAGCTAAGGGCAAAGTGTTATATGTATGGTTTGACGCCCCCATTGGCTATATTTCAGCAACTAAGCAATTGACTGATGAATGGGAAAAATATTGGAAAGACCCCGAAACCAGACTTATTCACTTTATCGGTAAAGATAATATCGTTTTTCATTGTATTATATTCCCTGCAATGCTGAAAGCTGAGGGCTCTTATATCTTGCCAGATAATGTGCCTGCTAATGAATTTCTTAATCTTGAAGGAGATAAATTCTCAACTTCAAAAAATTGGGCTATATGGCTTCCTGACTATCTTAAAGATTTCCCTGACGGTCAAGATGCCCTTAGATATGTTCTTACTATTAATATGCCAGAGCAAAAAGACAATAATTTTACTTGGAAGGAATTTCAAACCAGAGTTAATAATGAATTGGTAGGTGATTATGGTAATTTTGTTTATAGAGTTGTTTCTCTTATAAATAGATATTATGATGGAAAAATACCGTCACCAGAAAAACTTTTAGATGAACAAAAGGAACTTTTGCAGAAAATATTGGTATATAAAGAGAAGGTAGAAAAAGCATTGGATAAATTTAAGTTTAAAGAAGCTATTTTGAATGCTATCAATATAGCCAGAGAGGGTAATAAATATCTATCAAATGAGGAGCCTTGGAAATGGCAAAAAATTGATCCTAAGAGAACTGAGACAATTCTATATATAGCAGCTCAATTTGTAGCTAATTTAGCTATTATTACTGAACCTTTCCTACCTTTTGCAGCAGCTAAATTGAAAAAAATGTTGGACATCGGAGATAAAAACTGGAATGATATAAGTACAGAACTTTTAAAACCAGGACATAAGATAAATAAAGCAGAGATATTATTTGCTAAAATTCCTGATGAAAAAATTCAAGAACAATTGCAGAAACTTCAGGCAAATAAAAAACAAACACAATCAACAGAATATAAGCCTCTTAAACCTCAAATTACTTATGAAGATTTTGATAAGTTAGATATAAGAATAGGCACAATAGAAAAGGCAGAAAAAGTTCCTAAAACAGATAAATTGCTTAAACTTACTGTTGATTTAGGTTTTGAAAAAAGAACTCTAGTAGGTGGTATAGCTCAATATTATACACCGGAAGAGGCTATCGGTAAAAAAGTTGTTATTCTTGCTAATCTAAAACCACGCAAGATACGAGGTATAGTTTCACAAGGTATGCTTTTGATGGCTGAAAATCCAGATGGTAAATTGAGTTTTCTTATGCCAGAAAAAGATATAGATAATGGCAGCACAGTTAGTTAATATTCTTCTTGTTCTCCTTCTTCTTCAATTTTACAATTTGGTAAAGCTTTTTTAAGCTCTATAATTTCTTTATTGGGGATGTCTAAATTTTCTATATTTAAAATTTTTAATTTTTTTAAATTCTTCATACTTGCAGGTAAATGGCATATATTCGTATATTGAATATATAAATATTCTAAGTTTTTAAAATTTCCAATGTAGTCGGGTAGCTCTTCAATGGGATTAGATGATATATCTAACATTTTTAAATTGACTAAATTTGCCATTTCCTTAGGTAGCGAATCTATGCTGTAATTGCAACATATGTCTAAATATTCTAATTTTGTAAGTTTACCAATTTCCGGTGGTAATTTCCATATAAGAGTATGATATAAATTTAAATATCTGAGTTCTGTTAAATTTCCAATTTCTGGCGGTAATTTTACTATTATAGTCTCAGAGAGGTCTAAATGTTTTAGATTTTTTAGCTTTGTTATTTGATTGATTATATCTGGATCTACTGATACAGAGGCAAGTATTAGAGTTTCTAATTTAGTTAGATTATCTATTTTTAGTATTAGATTAGCCGTTGGCTCAGTGTGAAATAGAGATAAATATTTTAGATTAGTGAGTTTATTTATTTGCGGAGAGATATATGTTATTTCATTAGCATCTAAAACTAAGGTTTCTAATTTTTTAAGTTCACCTATTTCTGGTGGAATAGTATCTATGTAATTGGAGGCTATGTTTAGGACTTTTAGATTTGATAGATTTTTTATTTTGTGCGGTAAGTGTTCTATTTGGTTCCCTTCTAAATTTAATATTTCTAAGTTTTTTAATTCTCCTATTTGCGGTGGAAGATATTCTATATTATTATTGTTTAGATTTAAAACTTTTAGATTTTTAAGTTTACGTATTTCAGGAGGAATATTCCTAATGTTATCGTAATTTAGAATTAGATATTTTAAGTTAGTTAATTTGCATAATGCAGGGGGGAGTTGATTTAAATCATTGCTGTATATATGCTCCATTGATGAGGCTTTATTAAAAACAGTTTTACCACTAATATCTAAGTAGTTCAGTTGTGTTAATGTAAAGATATTTTGAGGTATATTTTTTAGATTTATAGCTAATAATTTTAAGCCTGTTATATAATGCCAGTATTTAGGCTGGATATCAGTAAGTTTATGTACAGAAACATAAACACTATTGATATGTTTTTGTTTATCAATTATGTTGAAAGCTTGCGACCAGTCGATCAGAGAATCTCCAAGTAAATTTATGTGTTTAAGATTAGGGCAAGTTAATATTTCTTTTGGCAGTTTATGTATATTCATATTGCTAAAATCCAGTGAATCAATTGATTTAAGAATTTCGAAGCCTCTTTTAGTTTGTTTATCAGTATAATTTTTCCAGTTATAATTTTTAAATCCTAACCAATCTTTGAACTTTTTTCTGACAGCTATATCAAATATACGAGTTAAGGAAGTATCACTACTTTGATAGTCTGCAAGATTGAGAGGTATATTAACCGAGACATTTATATTAAAATTAGATGTCTTTTTCTTATGGCAGCTAAATGTTATAAATAGTATAGAAAAGATAAAAAAAAAATTGTTTTTTCCATTTGTTTTTTTTGTAAAAAAAAGAAAAATATTTCTTATCCAAGAATTTTATCAATTGAAACCTTAATTTTAATTATTGCTTTCTATGTTTTGTCAAATTATGTATAATTGTAGTAGTTTCAGAAAGTAATACGATAGATTAATTTTGCTACTTTCATTAAATTTTGATATGCTTATTAAGATATATCACGCTTTAACAAGATATATTATAGAGCCGCTTATCGCATAAGAGCTTAAAATTAGTAGAGCTTTTTTACATATTCTATTTCCTACAATAAGTTAAAGGTGTAATGGTTTCTTTTTTTTAGAATATATTGGTTTTCAATTATTTATATTTTAAGATGGTCAAAATGAGGGGCTTTGGCAGTTTTGTATTCTCTTAATTTTTTATTAGTCTTTAAAAACTGCCAAAGCCTTTTAGTATTGTGCTAAAAAATTATTTATCTTTCTGATTGTCTGATAATTGATTAACCATTTGTCTTAATTCAATAATTTGCTGTTGAAGTTCGTCTATTTTTTTATTCTGATTTTCAATAATTTGTTGTTGTTCTTGCACTGCTTTTACCAGCGGTACAACAAATGTTGAATATGATAAGGAATAAAGTTTAGTGTCACCTTCAGGTTTATGCAGTCCACTGAAGTCGTATCCACACTCTTTTGCAGCCTGTTCTACTTGTTGAGCCAAGAAACCACTCATTTTTATTTTTTCAATAT
>CAZWVR010000008.1:0-40547 GCA_964637235.1 uncultured Bacteroidales bacterium
GCTTCATCTAATTTTTTCTGGATATGTTCTATATCAGAAGTCTTATCCAAAACTTTAATTTCCATTAAAATTCCATATTTAGTTTTATCATAAGGCAATAGAAGTATATCATATCGTCCTTCGCCACTTTCTCTATTAGATTTTATAATATAATCATCACTTAATATAGCTAATAAACCCAATACATAAGCTTGATAAACTCTCTCAGGTTCTTTATCAAAATCAAAATAACTTAAAGTATCGCTCATAACTTTTTCAAAAGCTTTTTTAAATTTATCCATCTTATTATTTATCAAATAATTAGCCATATTATATAACAAATCCCCTTCAATATTAATTTCGGTATTAAGCCATTCCAATATAATATCTTGAAATAATAATTTTACTTCATAATTTGGAATTCGTAAATAGTGGCGTCTATATCTATCTTGTCCTTCTGAAATTAAATATCCACTATATACCAAAAGTGTCCAAAAAAGCTCCTTATTTTTCTTAAAATCAGTAAAAACGAAATTATCATAAAGCTTTTTCTTTATTCTTTCTCCGTTTATTAATTTTTCTATCAAAGCTCTGGTTTCATCAGCTTTCCGTTCTGTAAGGCGTTCTTTAATAAAATCATCAGAGCTGGTATTAACCCAATAGGGCTTAAAACCCTCTTTTCTATATGCTATAAAATTACTTACTGACCAAGGATTATATAAATTTTTACTATTGCCAAATTTATAACCACCATACCATAAAGTTATTTTTTCATATCTAGTAGCTAATGCAAAATATTCCAGCATACTTTTTGTTTCCTCCTCGGTAAAACCAAATTTATCAGAAAATTGATAATTAAATATTGTATATATTCCCATATTGTTTAATCCTGAAAAAATACTTTCTTTTGAAACGCGTAAAATTCCAGTAATTACGCCTTTGTATAAATATTTATTATCCTTAAAAGCTCCACTGAGTAGATTTCTCATAAAACTAATTACTTCATCATAAAAACCATTTAAATAGCCTGTATGTATAGGTGTGTCGTATTCATCTATCAAAATTAAAGTTTTTTGTTTATGATAACGATATAGATACTCACTTAAATCTTTCAAAGCATTCTCATATTCATTTTGTTTAGCCTCGGAATTTAATATTTTTTCAAAAATCTGTTTTTCTCGCTTTTTTAATTTATTGCTTTCCAATAAATAGTCATATTCCCCATAAAGCTTAGATAATAATGCAGCAATATCTGCATAAGACTCCTCCCAAGAATATTTTTTCAAATCTTTAAATGTTAAAAAAATCACAGGATATTTGCCCAATTTTGAAAGGTATTTATCTCCCTGCTCCCAAATTTTAAAATTTTTAAATAATTCAGGACTGCTTTCATTTATATCAAAAAAATACTTCAACATAGACAAATTCAAAGTTTTACCAAAACGTCTCGGGCGAGGTATAAGCATTACTTTATGTCCACTATCTATAACTTCCTTTATAAACAGGGTTTTATCAACAAAATAGGCATTACTTTCAATAAGATCTTTAAAATCTGAATTCCCAATATCAAGAGTTTTATCTCTCATTTTTAATACTTTAATTTGCACAAAGTTAATTAGTTTTTACAAAATTAAAAAATTAAATTACTTTTTCTTTTAAAAATATTGATTTTCATATTCAAATTAGACTTAACTCATCAATAAAAAATCAATAAAAAAACTATTTTTTTTTAAAACCATTATTTTTTGTAATTTTATTCCGATTTTTGCCGAAAAAATAATTACAATGGAAAACGTATATATTGAACCTACTGATAAATCGCCTGCTGTTATATTAGACAAAGACAAAGGTCTTATTGAATTCGCCGGACGTTCTCTAATGGAAGATTCCGAAAAATTTTTTCTTCCAATAGTAGAGTGGATTAAGGAATACATAGAAAATCCTAAAAATAATACTACCGTAAACTTTAAATTTGAATACTTCAATACAAGTTGCTCAAAATGGCTTATCACAATAACTAAACAATTGAAAAAAATATTTGAAAAAGATCCTAATGCCTCTATAAATTGGTATTACGAAGATGAAGATGTACTTGAATATGGAGAAGTAATAAAAGATTTAGTTGATATTCCAATGAATATGATCCCCATAGAAACAGAAGACGAAGAGGACGAAGAAGATTTTCAATTTTAAAATAAATTTTTATGTATCATTCTCTGCAAGAGTTTATAGAAAAATTAGAGCAAGAACAAGAATTAATAAGAATACAAACAAAAGTTTCACCCATATTAGAAGTTTCTGAAATTGTAGATAGAATATCCAAAAGCAGTAAATACAACAAAGCCCTTCTTTTTGAAAACACAGGTACAAATTTCCCGATACTAATTAACGCTTTTGGTTCAGAAAAACGTATAGCTCTGGCATTAGGCTATCTTCATATAGAACAAATTGCCATATATTTAGAAAGAAAAATTGAAGAATTATTATCGCTTCCTCAACAAAGCCTTCTTAAAAAAATACTTTCATTACCAAAGTTAAAACGCTTAATTAACATAAGACCACGCATATTAAAAAATAAAAAAGCACCAGCCCAAGAAGTTATTATAAAAGATCCCAACATAAATATATTACCCATACTTAAAACATGGCCACTTGATGCAGAAAGGTTTATTACTCTACCCATAGTACACACGAAAGATCCTATAACAGGCATTAGAAATGTAGGAATGTATAGAATGCAAATAATAGATGAAAAGACAACTGCAATGCATTGGCATAAACATAAAGGAGGAGCCGCTCATTTTGCTCAATATAAAAAAATTGAACAAAAAATGCCAGTTGCTGTGGCATTAGGAGGTGACCCTGTATATACCTATGTAGCAACAGCACCACTTCCCGAAAATATTGACGAATATTTACTGGCTGGAATTATTAGAAAAAAACCGGTAGAATTAGTAAAATGCATCACACAAGATATTGAAGTTCCAGCCGATGCTGATATAGTAATAGAAGGATATATAGACCCCTCCGAACCACTTGTAAAAGAAGGTCCTTTTGGAGATCATACAGGATTTTACTCAGAAGTAGATTATTACCCCGCATTCCATATAACTTGTATAACACATAGAAAAAATGCAATATATCCTGCAACATTAGTTGGTATTCCCCCACAAGAGGATTTCTACATTTCTAAAACTACGGAAAGAATATTCTTACCTATAATACGCTCTTCAATAGTTCCTGAATTAATTGATATGGATATGCCAGCAGCCGGCGTTAGTCATAATTTTACAATTCTAAAAATAAAAAAATCATATGAAGGACAAGCTAATAAAGTAATGAGTAGCATGTGGGGAGCAGGTCAAATGATGTTTAACAAATTTATGTTTATTGTGAGTGAAGAAATAATGGATATTCATAACTATCAAAAATTAGCTTCCGAAGCATTTAAAAATTATAACCCTTTAACAGATACAACATTCTTTAAAGGACCTCTTGATGTTTTAGACCACTCCACTGATAAAACAGGTTTAGGAAGTAAAATAGGAATAGATCTTACAAAAAAAATTGGTATTGAAGAAAAAACTTATGCATCAAAATTAACATTTGAAAAATATTTATTTGATAAAATAAAAGCAGAATTTCCAGAAATAAAAGAAATTAATATCAACTTACTAAAAAACGATATTCCAGTAATAATCATCAGCATACAAAAGAAAGAAAAAATAAAATTAACTGCACAAAGGTTAATTGAAAATTTCAATTTAGAAGGTATAAAAATTATTTTATGGATAGACAGCGAATTTAATCCAAATGATATCTATTACTCCTTATGGCTAATAGGTAATAATACTAATCCAATACGAGATGCAGCGATATTAACAAGTCAAAAATATCAATACAATATTTTATCGATTGATGGCACAAAGAAAACAAAAGATATTGATAATTATCAAAAAAAGTGGCCTCAAATTATTGTAATGGATAAAAAAACAATAGAACAAGTAGATAATAACTGGTATAAATATGGCTTTAATGAATTTATTAAATCGCCATCACTAAGGTTTATAAAATAACTTATTTATGCTGACTAAAAAGCCATTTGTATAATTCTTTATTCTTATAAGCCGGTATCCATGCTCCATGTCCAACATTTTTATACTCTGTATATTTGACCTTAGCCCCATATTTGCGCAATTCTGCTACCATTTTACGAGAACGCTCAACTGAGACAACTCTATCTTTGGCACCATGAAAAACCCATATAGGGATATGTGCAATTTTGGGAGCTGTATGTAAATCTGCACCCCCACATATTGGGACAGCAGCAGCAAATAGATTAGGCTCTCTGGCAATAATATCCCAAGTACCAAAACCTCCCATAGATAATCCTGTAACATAAATTCTATTTGTATCAACTGGATAAGCTTCTATAATATGTTTTAATAAAAGCATTGTAGCAGAAAGCGGAACAGAAGGAGTATCAGGTATCTTATGCGAAGGTAAAGACCAATCAACCTCCACCCAGCGCATATTTTTCGGACATTGAGGAGCTAAAACAAAACATGGATAAGTATCCCTAAACTCATCAGTAGCCCAAGATTTTATATAATAAAGTTGCCTAACATTATCTGTTCCTCTTTCTCCGGCTCCATGTAAGAATAATATTAAAGGATATTTAACAGTATCCCCTTTTTTATATGACTTGGGCAACATAAAACGATATGGTAAAACAAAATTACCATATTTAAAGCGTAGCTTTAAAAAAATAGTATCAACATTTTGAGAATAAACAAATAGTGGAAACAAAAAAATAGCTATTATAAATCGTCTCATTTTAAATATTTTTGAATTACTTTAAAAACATCACTATTAGAAACATTCAAAGCAAGAATTTTGCCCTTTTTATCAATAAAAACATTGGTTGGAATTCGCCGAACATCAAAATAATTAATTACAGGACTATCCCAACCTTTACAATCACAAACATTTATTAAGGACAAATGATATGCGTTTAAAGTATCCAACCACATTTTTCTGTCTATATCCAAAGAAAACAAAATCACTTGTATTGAGGGGTAACGTTTCTTTAAAGTTTTTATAATATTTAATGACTGCTTACATACACCACACCAAGATGCCCAAAAATTTATAACTACATATTTCCCCCGTAAGTTTCTTAAATTTAAAGTATCATTTATAGATGGTAAACGAAAATCTTTAACTTTACTATTGACAATAGCCTGCTTCTGATATCCATTATCGCGTAAAAATTTTATTTTTTTGTTTAATACAAAAGTATGAAATTCTTGAACATAAATATTAGCAGGATATCTATGCATAAGAGCTGTATCAGCTGCCTCAAAAATACGCATATCAGATTTTGGATTTATTATAGGAGCTCCATTAGGAAATCTTTGAGATAAAGCAATAATAACCGAAATATCACCAAGATTTTTCCAAATAAAATCCATATTAAAATTTCTCTGTTCTTTAAACAAAGAGTCAATAGCAAGAGTATCAGCTTTTAATTCCTTGTATTTTAAATCATTTTCTCCCAATTTATTTTCTAATAAAGCAATTTTTTCTGATACCTCAGAACCTTTAACTTTATATGTAGCTTGTAGACTATCATAAACACCTGTAATAAACAGAGTATCAGAATCATTTCTGTTTAAATATAAAAATAAAGGATATTGCCCAAAATCTATTACGTAGAACCCCTCTTTTTTAGGAGCTTTAAAAATAATACTATTCCCATCAAAGATAATTGAATCTATCAATGCAGCACTATCAGGCAAACGGTATAAAAATCTTATCTTATTACCCAAAGGGAGATTTTTAACATTAACAGAAATAATAAACTCATCTTGTTTTTGATGAACCTTAGTACAAAAAACAAAACTTATTGAAATAATAAACAACAAAAAACCATATCTCATTTTAGTACATTTTAAAGAAAGACGCTAAAAATCTATATTAAACACTTCTTTGGCATTATTAGTAGTGATCTTAGCAACAGTAGGTTCATCCATATTCTTTACTTCTGCTAATTTTTTTAATATATATATCAAATAAGCACTTTCATTACGCTTTCCTCTATAAGGAACAGGAGACAAAAACGGCGCATCTGTCTCTAATACAATGTGTTTTAAATCTATATCTTTCAAGGTATTAGGTAATTTTGAATTTTTAAACGTTAAAACACCACCTATTCCCAATTTAAATCCACCATATGAAATAATTTTACGAGCTTGCTGAATATTTCCAGTAAAACAATGAAAAATACCTTTAAGGGTATCATCATTCTCCTCATCAAGAACCTTAAATATCTCATTAAAAGCCTTTCTAACATGGATAATTACTGGCAATGCCATTTTCTTTGCCCACTGCACTTGAATGCGAAAAGCCTCAATTTGCTCATTTTGATATTTCCGGGAATAATAAAAATCTAAGCCTACCTCTCCAATACCATAAAATTTATATTTGTATAGCCAATCCTCTATTTGATATAAATCTTTCATAAAATTTTCGCCAATACTACCAGGATGTATGCCTATTAAAGGCAAACAGTAATCAGGATAATCTTGATGCAATTTTAATAATCTATCAATTGAAGTTAAATCAATATTAGGGTTAAAAATTTTTACTACCCCTGCCTTACGAGCATTTTCTATTACTTTATCTCTATCCTCATCAAAATGTTTAATAAATATATGTGCATGAGTATCAATCAATTCCATAATAAAAAATTTAAATTACACAAGTTATATTAAAACATGACGCTTTTTATCCAAATTTAATAAAATAAAAATCAAAATAGTAAATCCTAACATTGCAGAGCCCCCATAACTAAAAAAAGGGAGGGGTATGCCTATTATAGGAAAAACTCCAACAGTCATCCCAATATTTATTGCAACATGAAAAAATATTATAGAAGCAACACTATATCCATAAACACGAGTAAATACAGAATGCTGCAATTCCGCAATATAAATGATTCGTGCAATTAAAAGAAAATAAAGTAAAAAAATAACCAAAGTGCCAATAAACCCCCATTCCTCTGCAAAAGTACAATAGACAAAATCAGTGTTTTCCTCAGGTACAAAATCATATTTAGTAATTGTACCTTTTAGCCACCCTTTACCCCATAATCCTCCCGAACTAATAGCTATCTTAGATTGATGTAAATTATATCCAACACCTTTGGGGTCATTTATTTTATTAAGTATCAAATCAATACGTTCTCTTTGATGTTCTTTTAAAATATTATGATATAAAAAATCTGACGAATAACTTATAAATATAGCCAGATAAAAAACAAAAATTATGTGAAACGCATACTTTAAATTATGCTTAAAAATATAAAACAAAAAATAAATTGAAGCTATAATCACACTTACTATAATCAAAATATCAATTCTATGATAATGAATTACTAATGTCCACATATATAAAAAAGTAAAAATAGCTGCAATGATTAAAAAGACCGACAATGCTTTTTTATACCCATAAAAAAGCCAAGTTATTATAAGTGCTAAACCTATATAAATCAACAAAAGCCACAAAACATTGATTAATAAAGAAAAAATTGCCGCAGAAATAACTATAAAAAACAATATTAGCCAGTAGCCAGACATGCCCTCTCTATAAAAAACAAATAAAAAGGCAAAAAATACTAAAGCAGAACCCATATCAGGTTCTAAAACAATAAGCAAAAAAGGCAAAAGTACAATGGCAAATGCTATCAAGATATGTTTTAAATTACTCCAATTCCATACAAAATGAAAAGAAGAGAAATATTTAGCCAAAGCTAATGCAGTAGCAAACTTAGCTAATTCAGCAGGCTGCAAGCGTAAGCCTCCCAATTCTATCCAAGATCTTGAACCATGGACTATTGTTCCATAAAATAAGACTATAACCAAAAAGAAAATAACAAGACTATATATAGCATAAGCAAAAGTGGAAAAAAAATGAGAATCAAAAAATAAAATTATTATGCCTATACTAATAGAAATAACAATCCATACCAGTTGTTTACCAGCATTAGATCCAAAGAGAATGAAATTCTTTTCATTATAATCAGTAGCATATAAATTTAACCAACCTATAACAAGTAAAACAAAATACAACAGAAGAATTACCCAATCTATTTTAGAATCTTTATCCATTATTTAGCAAGCTTAATCGGATGTTCAATAAGATTAGTGTTTATAATTTGCTGCTCCAAAAAAGGTCTCGAAATTTTATGTTTCAAGTACTTTTCAATCATCAGACTGGCAATAGGAGCAGCCATAGAACCACCATACCCACCATTTTTAACATAAACAGCAATAGCTATCTTTGGGTTATATTTAGGAGCAAAAGCAATAAATACAGAATTATGTAAACCTACTTCATTCTGTGCTGTGCCAGTTTTCCCACAAATAGTTATACTATCAACATAAGCCATAGTAGCAGTTCCATATCTCACTACATCTTGCATAGCATCAATAACAGGGGAAAAATAAGAAGAATCAATACCAACATAATTTTTTTTCAAATAAAAGGAATCAATAGAAGGTAAACCTTGAATTTCTTTTACTAAATGAGGAACTTTATACCAACCGCGATTTGCAAAAATTGCAGCGATATTAGCCAATTGTAAAGTAGTCATTCCTATCTCACCCTGCCCTATTGCTAAGGAAATTATAGTCAATGGTCCCCAACGATTTTTGCCCCAAATTCTATCGTACTGTTCAGCTTTATATAAAGAACCTTTTGCTTCTGCTGGTAGATCAATACCTAACTTTCTGCCTACTCCAAACTTCTGTAATTTTTCATACCAATGTTGATAACTCTGATGTACTCCACTATATTTTTTATTGTGGAGTATACGCACCAACACATTACAGTAATATGTATTACACGAGCCTACAATAGAATAATGAAAATTAACAGAACCTGCATGATGACAATGCACAATATGAGAACCTGTATTAAAGCCATAATTACAAACAAAACTTGTGTTAGTCGTTATAACTCCTTCACTCAATGCAATAACAGCTTGTAATACTTTAAAAGTAGAACCCGGAGGCCACTGCCCTGCTAATACGGCTCTATTAAACAGAGGTTTATATGGATTTTTTAACAGTTCAATATAATTTTTAGAACGCTTCTCTCCTGTCAAAAGATTAGGATCATAGGATGGAGAACTGACCATTGCTAAAACCTCCCCTGTTTTAGGTTCTATAGCAACAATCGCACCTATCTTATTTTTCAAAAGCAACTCTCCATAGCTCTGTAAATCAATATCTATTGAAGTAATTAAATTTCGTCCCACCTCTGCATTAGTGTCTAATAAACCATTTTTATAAGAAGCTTTTATCCTGCCAAAAGCATCCACATAGTAATATTTTACCCCCTTTTTACCGCGTAAATATTTCTCATAATATCTTTCTAATCCGGTAGCGCCAATCATATCCCCGGGTTGATAATATTTACTTGTATCAACAATAGTTTTATCTACTTCACGAATATATCCTAAGATTAAAGCTGCATTATGTATAGGATATATTCTCTCAGTACGTTTTTGAATATAAAATCCAGGGAATTTATACATTCGGCTTAACAGAATATGATATTTTTTCTGTGAAATACCCTCAAAAATTTTTGAAGGACGATAATAAGAAAATTTAATAGCCTTTTCAATCCGTGACTTTAAAAAAGAAATAGGAATACCTAAAATTTTACATAACTCAACAGTATCAAATTTTCTTACTTTCTTAGGAACAATCATCAATTCATAAATAGGCTTATTATAGACTAATAATTTATGATTTCTATCAAAAATAAGCCCTCTTGCAGGATATTGTATCTGCCGCCTAAGTCCATAGGTTAAAGCTACAAGTCTAATTTTTTTATCAAACAATTGAATATATAGAATTTTTCCTAAAATTACTAAAAACACAATAAAAACTATCACAATAAATACATAAGCTTTATGTTGCTCTCTATTTATCATTAAAGCTTATTTTTGTAAAAAGTCAAATGTAATACCATAACAAAAAAAAACGAAAGTAAAAAATCTACTATTGAATTAAGTAAAATTCTATTAAAAGAAACTTTAAAATAAACCAAAAAATTAAAAATCAATTCATAAACAAAAACAATAATCAGACTATATAAAAAAAACCAATTAAAACCATAATAAATATACGAAGGCAAAGTATTAGCAATGTATCCCTCCCTGGGAATAATAAGCTTTAATATATAATATCTCAAATAAGCTATAACAGTAAAAGAAATTGCATTAAAGGCTAATGAATGAATAAAAATATCATAAATTAACCCAGAAATAAAACCTACAATCAGCATTATATTTAAATCCAATTCGAAAGGTAGAAGTAAAATGAATAAAACAAAGACATTTGGGTAGAAAAGGTATTTACTAACAACCATATTATCAAAGACTAAAACCTGTAATAATAACAATGTTATAAAATACAAAAAATATTTCCATGCTAAACGTAATTCCATCAGTCTATACTTAAAATTTTCTTTATTCGTTTTTGTAAGTTTCTAATCTCTGTTTTATTATTGTACTTAACAATAAATACATTATCAGTTTGTTTTAAATCCTCAAATAATTTCACTTTAATTGTAAAAAAGTTATCTTGCGAATTCTTTTTTACGGATATAACTGTGCCAATAGGATAATTTGGAGGAAATAATAAATCATAGCCGGAAGTAACTACTGTATCTCCAATATTTACTTTTATATGATTAGGGATTTCAGATAATGTCATAAACAAATAATTTTTGCCATTCCATGTAAGAGAACCAAAATAATTATTTTTTTTCAGCTTAGCACTTACCCCATTTAAACGATTTAAAATAAGAATCCCTGTGGCAAAATTTTCTGAAACATTAGTTATAACTCCAACAATGCCATTAGCCGACACAACAGCATCTTCAGGTTGAACACCCTGTTTTTTACCTTTATCTATGGTAAAAAAATTATTTTGCAAGGATATTGTCTTTTGAATAATATGACCCGGAATAACCTCAAATATAGTGTCTTTAATTTCAGTATAATGACAATTAGTTTTTTCATTCAACAAAAAAAATAAAAGTTTTCTGTAAGAATTTAATAATGTATCATTATCCTGCTTTAAAGCCAAATATTCTCCAATTTTGGAATATAAAGTATAAACAAAAGAAGAAAGATTATTTGAAGTAGTTAAAAAGACACCATTCCAATTAGCTTGACGCTTAATAGTAAACGCAAATCCAACAAAAAGTAAAATAAAAAATAATAAATGTGAAAAAAAGCGTTTAAAAATGGAGAAAAAACCGTCCACTACAGCACTTAATTTTTAATAAGAAACGGATATTTATCATAATTTTTCAATGCAATACTAGTACCTTTTGCTACTGCATGAAGCGGATCTTCGGAGACAATTACTTTCAAACCAGTTTTTTGTGAAAGCCTTTTATCCAATCCTTTAAGCAATGCGCCCCCACCTGTCAAATGAATTCCATTCTTGTATATATCCGAATATAACTCAGGAGGAGTTTTATCCAATACTTCCATAAGAGCACCCTCTATTTTCTGCAAAGGTCTATCCAAACATTTTGCAATTTCTTGATAACTAACAGCAATTTCCACAGGTAAAGAAGTAGTTATATGAGCTCCTCTGACGATATAATCAGCCGGTGGATTATCTAAATTTTCCAACGCAGAACCGACGTTTTTCTTAATCTCCTCAGCTGTTCTATCAAAAATTTTCATATTATGGGTCTTACGCATATAATCTCGAATTTCCTCGGTAAAATCATCCCCAGCCGTACGAATAGATTTATGTTCCACTATACCACCCAAAGATATAAGTGCAATCTCTGTTGTTCCTCCTCCAATATCTATAATCATATTTCCTTCGGGAGCTTCTATGTCCAAACCTATTCCCAATGCAGCAGCCATAGGCTCATATATAAGATAAACTTCTTTTGCTCCACAATGTTCTGCTGAATTTCTTACCGCACGTTTTTCAACTTCCGTACTACCAGAAGGTATTCCAATAACAACTCTTAAAGCCGGAGAAAAAAAAGTCATCTTTTTGCGCGTCATATTTATCATACCTTTTATCATTTGCTCAGCAGCATCAAAATCAGCAATCACACCATCTCTCAATGGACGAATAGTTTCTATATTTTCATGAGTTTTCCCATGCATTTTCATTGCTCTTTTCCCAATTGCTATAACTTTTTTCGTCTGCCTATCACGAGCAATTATAGAAGGCTCATCTACAATAATCTGATCATTTTCTATTATTATTGTATTAGCTGTACCTAAGTCTATTGCCAGCTCCCGTGTTAAAAAGGAAAACAAACCCATTTTGTCTCAAATTTTTATACTACAAAAATAAAATTAAATCAAGGAATACCCAAATATTTATGCAATTGAACCGAAAGTCTCCACTTAGGATGTTTTTTTATATACTCAATAATTTTTTTTGTATTAGCTTTATGACGGCTCCATTCTGGCTGTAAATATAAATGACAAGTATTATCTACTAATGCAGCATATTTTTCAGCCCATAAAAAATCTTCATCGTTATATATAATAACCTTCAATTCATTAGCTCTACTAACAATCTCTGGTAAAGGAGGCTTATCCGATTTTGGAGAAAGGCAAATCCAATCCCATATACCAGTAAGAGGATATGCTCCTGAAGTCTCTAAGAAAGTTTTAAAACCATGCTGTTTCAATAAAGTGGTTAAAGGTTCCATATTATACATAAGCGGCTCACCACCAGTAACTACTACCGACTTAGTAGGATAAGAACTGGCTTCCGTTAGTATCTGTTCAACACTAACTAATTTATTTAAATCAGGACGCCAAGAATACTTGGTATCACACCAATTACAACCAATATCACACCCTCCTATTCGTATAAAATATGCAGCTTTACCTGTATGAAACCCTTCTCCTTGCAATGTATAAAATGAATGTATTAAGGGTAATTTACGTCCATTCTCAAAAATATCTGTACTCATTAACCAAAAACTTTTTTCAACTCCTTAAATAAAATATCTTTAACAGTAGGTTCAAAAGCTTTTAACATCATAGGCAGCTTAGTTTCTATAATAATTTTATCACTTAAAATCTTAAATATACCATCAAGTTTAAAACCCATTATTTTTGCAGAAAAACTACCTCCATCATCTGTCCATTGCTCATTTAAATCAGAAATTTTATCGGAATAATCTTCTTTCAGACGCTGAACATAAACTTTTAATAAATCCATAACTTCACTAATAGCCCGATTGTGTGGATATTCTATTTTCATAGTTTTTTTTACAAAGCTCTTAAAAAAAAACAGAAAAAAAAAGTTTTATAATTTTTAGTTTTTTCATTACTTTTGTCTAAAAAGAATATTGAAGATGATAGAGAAAAAAATTATAGAAGCAAAAGAAGATACTCCTGAAATAATACTGGATTATGAAAATAAAACTATTAAAATTTCAGGCTATTCCTTCCCTGATAATGCAATAGATATATATAAACCCATAATTGACTGGATAAGTGAAAATCTAAATAAATTAGATTCGCTTACAATAGAAATAAACTTTAAAATTCTAAGCTCAGCATCAAATAAACAAATTTATGAAATAATGTATCTTTTAGAAGATTACTATAAAAAAGGCAAAGATATAAAAGTAAAATGGTATTATAACAAAGAAGATGATGATATGGAATACGAAGGTAATAGTTTTAAACAAACTTTTGATATACCAATAGAACTTATTTCAATATGAAAATAGAATTAAATTTATCAAAACTAAAAACTAAAAATACAGAGCCTGTACAATATTACTTGCCCGAAACAGATATTTTATTAAATGACTATTTAGACAAAAAAATCACAATAAAATTTCTCAATGAGCTAAACTGCGCCAAATGCGGCAGAAAAACAAATAAACTATACGGAGAGGGATTCTGCTATCACTGTTTTCTAACCGCCCCAGAAGCAGACTCTTGTGTAGTAAAACCTGAACTATGTCAAGCTCATATAGGCATATCCCGAGATATGGAATGGTCTAAAACGCATTGTTTGGTAGATCATTATGTTTATTTAGCTATAACCGATAAAGTAAAAGTAGGAGTAACTCGCTATTCTCAAATTCCAACACGTTGGATAGATCAAGGAGCTATAAAAGCAATAAAAATAGCCAAAACACCATATAGACAATTAGCAGGAGAAATTGAAGTAAATTTAAAAAAAGTATTCTCCGACAAAACAAACTGGCAAAAAATGCTAACAAATAGCTATGAAGAAGCCGATTTATATGAAGAGAGAAAAAAAGTTGTAATGAACTTAGCACCATATTTAAAAAAATATCTAATATACGACAATACTATATACGAATTCTCTTATCCCATAACATCGCCTCCCTCTAATATTCAAAGTACTTCTCTGGAAAAAACTCCCCAAATCAAAGGTATTTTAACTGGAATAAAAGGTCAATATCTGATTTTTGACAATAGCATTGCATTTAATATCAGAAGGCATACAGGATATAAAGTAAGTATAGAGATAGAAAATTAACACTGGAATTTAATTTTCTATATCACAGTCAATCTGTTTATAAAAATATTTTTTAACGTATTTTCTACTTACAACAAACAAAACAATAACTACCTGATTATCATATATTTTTACAAAAGTAAATTTACATTTTGTAAATTATACTATACATATAAAATGTATTTAAAAATTGTAAATCAAAATTATCATAAAGTAAAACATTAATTACTTTTTGTAAAACAAAATAAATAAAACAAATCCATTAACATTTGTTAGAAATACTAAAATAAAAAAGTGATAAAAAAATATCATAAAATTTTCAAGTATTCCAAGGCGTTTGAATGGGGAAGTTCAAAAATTATTATTAAAAAATTTTACTTTATATCGCTGAATTAAATGGAAAGAATAAAAATAAAAAAGGCTGCCTTACTATATGCGTAAGACAGCCTTAAAAAAAAATGGAGGGAGGATTATTCGCCTGTAACTATTGTTTCATAAGTGTAGATAAGATTTAATGTATTCGTCATTTTCATATCTACAGTAGAAATTTTCTTAATACCGCCGTTTTTAGCAGCTGTTTGAATACTAGCATCTTGGTTAAAATATAAGCCCATACCAATCGGTCCCAAATAACCAGTAGCTTGGGCAATACCTACTTTAGACCCAACGGGATTACTTGTTGCAGTAACAGGCATTACAACTGAACAAGAAGTTAGTGCTAAAATTGCTGCTGCAGCAACACCTAAAAGTAATTTTTTCATAGCTAAAAATTTTAAGTTTTTACAAAATTAAAAAGAATTTTTGAAAAAATCAATATATTTATCAAATAAAATAAGCATTTCGTCAAATATATAATAATTTCGTCAAAATTAATATCTATAATGTTCTGGCTTATAAGGTCCATTTTTATTAACACCAATATATTTTGCTTGCTCTTCTGTCAATTCAGTAAGCTTTACACCTAAATGTTCAAGGTGCAAACGTGCTACTTCCTCATCTAAATATTTTGGCAACCTATAAACACCAATTTCGTAATCTTTTTGCCATAAATCCATCTGTGCTAAAACTTGATTTGTGAATGAATTACTCATTACAAAAGAGGGATGTCCAGTAGCATTACCAAGATTGACAAGTCTGCCATCGGAAAGCAATATTATAGCATGTCCATCAGGGAAAATATACCTATCTACCTGAGGTTTTATATTTTCCTTTTTAATACCTGGATAATTTTTCAATTTATCAACTTGAATTTCATTATCAAAATGACCGATATTACAGACTATGGCATTATTTTTCATTTTTTCCATATGTTCAATACGAATAACATCTCTATTTCCAGTAGCTGTGACATATATATCTGCCCTATCAAGGACATCTTCAATACGAAGCACCTCATACCCTTCCATAGCAGCCTGCAGAGCACAGATTGGATCTATTTCAGTAATAATGACCTTAGCTCCAAAAGCTCGTAAAGATTGAGCAGAACCTTTTCCAACCTCGCCATATCCACATACAACAGCTGTTTTACCAGCAATCATTATATCAGTAGCACGTTTTATTCCATCTATTAAAGACTCACGGCAACCATAAAGATTATCAAATTTAGATTTAGTCACGGAATCATTAACATTAATAGCAGGAAATAACAATTTTCCTTCTTTCCATCGTTGATATAAACGATTAACTCCAGTAGTAGTTTCTTCGGAGACACCACGTATTTTGCTGGCAATATCATGCCATTTACGCGGATTTTTTGAATAAGTTAACTTTAATCTTTCTAAAAGGTATTTTTCATCTTCACTTTCTGGCTTTTTATTCAAAATAGATGGATTTTCCTCTGCTTCATATCCTAAATGCACCATTAAAGTAGCATCTCCACCATCATCAATGATAAGATCAGGACCTGAGCCATCTTCAAAGGTTAAAGCTTGTTCTGTTGCCCACCAGTATTCCTCTAAGGTTTCTCCCTTCCATGCGAATACAGATATACCTCTTTCTGCTAATGCAGCAGCAGCATGATCTTGTGTGGAGTATATATTACAGCTCGCCCATCGAACAGTAGCACCAAGTTCTATAAGAGTTTCTATTAATACCGCAGTTTGAATAGTTAAATGAAGCGAACCAGTTATTTTGGCTCCTTTAAGTGGCTTAACTTCGCCATATTTTTTTCTTAGAGCCATCAAACCTGGCATTTCGGCTTCTGCTAATTCTATTTCTTTTCTACCCCATTTAGCCAAAGAAATATCCTTTACTTTATATTTCATATACGTCTATTTTAAGGTTATTTTTTTATCTCCTATTAAAACACCATCAGCAAAAATAAATACTGTATAAGTTCCTTTAACTAATTTATTAGAAGAAGCGTCGTAATAAATACATAAATTTTGTGCATTTCCATCATAATCTATTTCACGATATGATGAGTAATAAATCTCCTTGCCCTCAAAGGTAAAAGTCTGAGATTTAGAGTTCAAGAGAATTTCTCCATCAGGTTTAGCTATACGGAGATAAATTTTTTTCTTACCCTTAGGGGCTACTCTATTTTGCGACAATGTGAAACAAACCTCAAATTTTCTTGTTCGTCTATGACGCCTCGTTTTCTTATCTCTTTTATTTAGAGCTTTTACTTCTATATAATAAGCTGTTAAATATTGAGCTTCTTTAACTGTTTTTTTCAAACTATCAGCCATTTGAGTAAGCTGTTCTTTCTCCTCTACAACCTGCTGATATTGATGTTTTATTTGACGGTTTTCCGTAAGCAAAATTTGATTCTGCTCATAAAGTGAATCTACTTGTCTGATATAACTTTTCAATATTTTTCTCAATGTTTTGACTTCTTCTTTTAGTTGTTTTATTTTAGCTCTATCAACATTACGGGTATGTCTTAATTGCTGCATTAAGTCTTGAATATGTTGCTTTTGCTCAATAATTTTTTTATTTAATGAATCATTGGTTGTCATTAAACCTTCATAGCTTTGATAAATATCTTCTAATTCATTCATCAAAGAATCCTTTTCATAAGCATTTTGCTGAATTTGTTCAATCATTATCTTTGTATTCTTTTTCAATTTATACCGATCATACAATAAATAAACCACCAGTAGAAGCAATAATAAAATAACCGTTATATATACAAAATTGGAATTTTTCTTTGCCATAGGATATTTTTTTTGCAAATATATAAGGATAAGTAAAATAGAAAAAATTTTTTAATTTTGTAAGCTTAAAAAAACAATAATGAAATTTAGCGATATAGTAGGTTTTAATGAGATTAAAAATAAACTAATAAAAATTGCGCATAATAAAAGCATAAGTCATGCTTATTTATTTTTCGGTCCGGAAGGAACTCCAAAATTATCTTTGGCAATAGCCTTTGCACAATATTTAAATTGTCAAAATCCAACAGACAATGATTCCTGTGGCATATGTGCTGAATGTAAAAAATATGAAAAACTGATACATCCTGACTTGCACTTTATTTTTCCAGTAGTTAAAACAGCAAAAATATCTAAACCCACAAGCAATGACTTTATAGAACAATGGAGAAACTTTGTTTCCCAAACTACATATCATTCATATAGAGATTGGTTGGAATTTATCAACACAAGCAATTTACAAGCTACAATATATACCGAGGAAAGTAAACAGATAATTAAAATAGTCAATTTACAACGATATGAAGGCAAATATAAAATTCTAATTATCTTTATGCCCGAAAAAATGCATATTTCAGCCGCAAATAAATTACTAAAAGTATTAGAGGAACCTCCTGAAGAAACACTTTTTTTTCTCATCTCAGAAAATCCGGAACAAATACTACCTACAATATTATCAAGGGTTCAACCTATAAAAATAAATAAACCTGATAAAAATACTTTAATAGAAACTTTCGTAAAAAAATTTCCAGAAAAACCTGTTAAAGTAATAGAACAGGCAATAATAGCCTCAGAGAATAACTATAATACCGCCTATAAGATATTAAATGATGAAAATAATGGAAAACTGGAAAAATTCTTTAACAACTTTATAAAATTTATGCGATTGGCATATTCCCATAAAATTATAGAAATAATTAACTTTGTAGAAAAATTTTGCACAGAACTCAATAAAGAAGAAAAAAAACAATTTATAGAATATTCATTAAGACAGCTCAGAAATAACTTTATAAGTCATAGTAATGAAAATATTATATATCTGACAGAAAAAGAAGCTGAGTTCGCTAAAAAATTTAAATCTTTCATCACTGAAAAAAATATTTTTGCTTTTGAACAAGAATTTTCAAAAGCATATTACGATATAGAAAGAAACGGTAATGACAAACTAATTTTTTTAGACTTAATTTTAAAAACAGCTCTTTTATTGCACAAAACATAAAAATATGGACGAACTTACAGCATACATATATAGAACAAGAGGTTGTGTAATACTTCCAGATACAGAGGAAATAAAATGCTCCGGACACAGCCACGATAGATTTTATGTAAACAACTGGTTCGAAAATAAACCTCAACCTCATCATAAAATAAATCTTGTAGAACTTAGATTTAAACATTCAAGAAAAGGCTATTATCAAAATCCTGAACAACTTTTTCTAAAACCGGGCGAACTGGTTGCAGTAGAAGCAATGCAAGGACACGACATCGGCATAGTCAGTTTAACAGGAGAACTCGTATACTGGCAGATGAAAAAACTCGGTTTAGATATCAATGCCGAATATCCTAAAATATATAGAAAAGCAAGACCAAATGATATTGAAAAATGGAAAAAAGCAATAAGTAGAGAAATGGACGTATTATATAGAGCCAGAGAAATTATTGACGAATTAGGTCTAAAAATGAAACTCGGAGATGTAGAATTTCAAGGAGACGGAACAAAGGCAACATTTTATTATATAGCTGACGAAAGAGTAGATTTCAGGGAACTAATTAAAATATATGCCTCAGAGTTCAAAATACGAACAGAAATGAGACAAATTGGAGCACGACAAGAAGCTGCACGTATTGGTGGCATTGGTACTTGTGGTAGAGAATTATGCTGCACAACTTGGAAACGAACATTTACTTCTGTGTCAACTTCTGCCGCCAGATATCAAGAACTATCCCTAAATCCTACTAAACTTGCAGGACAATGCGAAAAACTAAAATGCTGCCTAAATTATGAGTTAGATGCATATATTGAAGCCCGAAAAGACTTTCCGGATACTTCAATACCTCTGGAAACAAATGCTGGAACTTCTTATTTCCAAAAAGCGGATGTATTTAAAGGAATACTATGGTATTCCTCTTCGCCAGATAACTCAACAAATATGACACCATTACCTATAAAACGTGTAGAAGAAATCATAAAAATGAATCAAAAAGGTGAAAAGCCAGATACACTACTACAAGATTCAATAAATGTTATTGATATAATAAAATCAAAACATAACGTCGAGATAAATAACGAACACGAATTATCAATTTCAGATAAACAAACAAAATCACAAAAAAATAAAAAAAAGAAAAAATGAAAAAAAAAGCTATCTTATTTATTATTACAATTACAATACTATCACTCGCTTGCAAAAAGAATTTCTATGAAAAATATTACTCTTTTAAAAACAATGTTTGGGATTACCATGATACAGCTATCTTTAAAGTCCATATCTCTCCCGAAGATACCTCTGACCTAAATATATACTTTAACATCAGACATCATACATTATACCCATATAAAAACTTATGGCTATTCGTTAATATTTCAGGTCCAGAAAATATCTCTGAAACAGACACCATAAATATATTCCTTGCAGATGATAAAGGAAACTTCAAAGGAGAAGGTTTAGGCGATATATGGGACTATAAATATCTATTCAGAAATAATGTAAAATTTAAACTACCAGGAGATTATACTTTCAAAATTACCCACGGCATGCGAGATGCCGATAAAATCCCTGTAATGGAATTAGGGTTAATTATTGAAAAAAATAACTAATGGGAAAAAATAAACTAAAAAAATTTGCAGAAGTACATAATTTCCCTAATGTAATTGAATTCAATTTCAGCTTTAAACAAATTAAAGAACATCCTTTCAAAGGAAAATGGAAACAGCTTTTCTTCAAAAATCAAAACCCTATAACACTTGAATTAGCTTGCGGTAAAGGAGAATATACCGTAGCATTAGCTCAAAAATATCCAAATAAAAATTTTATAGGAATAGATATAAAAGGCGCCAGAATTTGGACCGGAGCAAAAAAAGCATTAGAATTAAATCTCAAAAATGCTGGTTTTATCAGAACACGAATAGAATTTTTACCATACTTTTTGGCAGAAGACGAAATAGATGAAATATGGATAACCTTCCCAGATCCTCAACCTAAAAAACCTAAAAAAAGACTTACCTCTCCATATTTTTTAAATCTATATAAAAACTTTACAAAAGAAAAAGCTCCTATACATCTAAAAACTGATAATCAATATCTTTTTGAATACACACTTAAAGTTTTAGAAAAAAATAATATCAAACCTATCATCGCCTGCAAAGACATATATAAAGAACAAAATAATATACCAAAAGAAGCTATTGAAATACAAACTTATTACGAAAAACAATTTCTTGCTGAAAATAAAAAAATAACTTATCTACAATTTCGTTTCTCTAAAAAGATTATATGGCAAGATATTCCTAAAAATCCCCAAGGTAGCCCATACAAATAACAAATTATGAAAAAGTTAAAACTTATTTATATCCTCCTGCCGATAGTTCTCGTAATACAAAATTGCTCCACGGAAAAAAATACAGCAATAACAAGAGCCTATCACAATCTAACTGCTCACTATAATGTATATTTCAACGGTAAACAAGCATTAGAAGCTGGTGAAAAAAAATTAGAAAAAAAACTCCAAGATAAATACCAAGGCATCTTACCTGTATTTAAATACTCTTATCCGGAAGCTAAAACTTTTATAACTTCTGAAATGAATCGCGTCCTCGAAAAAGGAGCTAAAACAATATCTAACCATTCTATAACTGTTAAACCTAAATTTAAAAATAAAAGAAAACTAACCCCCTATGACAAAGAATTACTCAAAAAAAACGAATACTGTAAATGGATAGACGATGCATATTTACTAATCGGAAAAGCAAACTTCTATAAAGGCGAGTATGCTAAAAGTCTTATAACCTTCCGTAAAATCATAAACCTATACAAAACAGAAAATACACGATTCGAAGCTCAATTATGGCTTGCAAAAACTTATATCGCACAAAAAAAATTTAAAGACGCAGAAAATACACTTATAGAATTACTCAAAGATCCCCGACATCCCAAAAAATTAGACCCAGAAATATTTTTAACTTGTGCAGACTTATATATCCAAACAAAAAAATATTCCCAAGCAATTACCTATCTCCAAAAAGCAATAAAACTAATTAAAAAAAGACGAAAAAGAGCAAGATACTATTATATTTTAGCCCAAATTTATCTTCTACAAAAAAATTATAAACAAGCCGATTATTATTTCAAAAAAGTAATAAAAGCAAATCCGTCATACGAAATGGTATTTAATGCAAAAATAGCTCGCGCATCAGCATTTAATAATACCCAAGATGCACAACAAATTATAAAACAGCTAAAAAAATTACTCAAAGACGAAAAAAACGAAGAGTACGAAGATCAAATCTATTACGCCATAGCACAAGTATATCTTAGAGAAGGAGATACTGCACAAGCACTTAAAAATTTAAAACTATCAACAATAAATAGCATCGACAATAGAAGCCAAAAAGCCCTCTCATTCCTCTTAATCGCTGATATCTATTTTAAAAAGAAAGAATTTCTTAAAGCTGGTAAATATTATGACAGTACAATGCAATATTTACCAAAAGACTATCCAAATTATAATCAAATAGCAGAAAGAGCACAAAATACTGGTTTGCTTGTAAAATATCTCGGAGAAGTAAAACTGCAAGATAGCTTACAAAGAGTAGCTAAAATGCCAGAAAAAGAACGAAATAAATTGATACAAAAACTTATCCAAAATGCTATAAGAGAACAACAAGAACAGCAAGAACAACAGGATAATTTTTACAATCCGTATGATATTATGAATCAAAATACAACACCTGTTTCCCAAGGAGGAAAATGGTATTTCTATAATCCTATGCTCGTAAGCAGAGGACAAGCTGAATTTAAAAAGAAATGGGGAAACAGAAAATTAGAAGATAATTGGAGACGTAAAAACAAGTCCATATTAGAAACAAACACCGACGAAAAAAATAACCAACAAGAAACCCAAAACACTATTACAGATAAAACAAAACCTGAATACTATCTACAAAATTTACCTCTAAATGACTCCCTAATGCAAATTTCTAACAATAAAATCAAAGAAAGCCTATTCAAAGCCGCCGATGTATATGAAAATCTATTCCACGAGCCTAAAAATGCAATAAAACTATACGAAGAACTACTAACACGCTTCCCAGATTCTAAATATACTCTGGAAACATATTACAGACTATATAAACTCTATCAGAAATTAAACAATACCGAAAAAACTCAAAAATATAGAAGTAAAATCATTTTAGAATATCCTAATAGTAAATATGCAAAAATCCTATTAGACCCGTCTTATGCACAAAAAATTAATCAGATTTCAAAAAAACTTATGAAACTATACGATAAAAGCTTACAAGAATATTATCAAAAAAAATATAGCTATGTAATAAAAGTATCAGATAGCGTATTAAATAAATATCCGGAAAGTGATGTCGCTCCTTATTTCCTTTACTTAAAAGCTATGAGTTTAGGCAATCTTGGGAATATTGATACAATGCAAATTCTATTAGATTCTATAATAAAAACATATAAAAATGCCGAAATCTCTCAAACAGCAAAAACAACTCTTAATATAATAAAAAGCGGCAAATATGACTATACTATATATAAATATGCCCCAGAAACAAAACACGCTTTTATCTCTATATACAATAAAAACGCAAATAGTACTTTATTAAAATTCAATCTATATACCGAAGCTCAATCTTTTTCAAATAAAACAGAATACAAAGTAGATATAAAAAACTTTAACGAAAACTACAAAATAATTTCAGTGCAATGGTTTGAAAATGCCCAAAAAGCAAAAGAATTTATGCAACAGATAGAAAATAAAGAAAACATATTCAAAGCAGCAAATGTAGAAGAAAAACACGACTTTATAATATCAAATGACAATCTACAACAACTGCTTAAAGATAAAAATTTGATAAAATACGACCTATTTTATCAAAAATACTACAAATAGTTAGGAAATAAAAAATCTCTGTCTGATAGCTTCATATACCAATATAGCCGCAGAAACAGATACATTCATAGAATCTATTCTACCCCTCATTGGTATTATTATCTCCTTATGAGCAAGTTGACGCATCTGCTCAGTAAGACCCTCTGCCTCAGAGCCTACAACAATTGCACAACTTCCCGTATAATCCTCCAAATAATATGGATTAGAATTCTGTAAAGTAGCTGCAAATAAACGGATATTACGGCTACGAATAAAATTAGCAAATTCTAAAAAATCAGATACTGCAATTTGTACACTAAAAACTGTACCAATACTCGCTCTAATCACATTTGGATTATATATATCCGAACGAGGAGAAACCAAAACAAAAGCATCTACACCAGCTGCATCAGCTGTTCTAAGCATAGCACCAATATTCCCCGGCTTTTCAATATTCTCTGCAACTAAAAGCAAGGGGGCATTTTGGTCAATTACTAATTTATTTAAACTTAAATCTTTATTTTTAGCAATTGCAATAATACCCTCACTATCATCACGATAAGCTATTTTAGAATATACTTCTTGATTAACAAAAATTAGTTTATCCGCAGAAAATGAATTAAGTAAAGCTTTGTTTTTAAACAAATTCTCACAAACAAATACATAAACAAACTCATAGCGAGCTTCTAATGCCAATAAAATTTCACGTTCTCCTTCAATTACAAACAATTTTTCTTTACGACGGAGAGAACTTTTCTTTTGTAAGGATAGAAGTTTCTTTATCAGTGGATTACGCGAGCTTGTTATACGTCTCATATAGACCTAATCAATTGTAATCAATATCTTCATAATCATCGTCATCATCACGGGTAAATATCTCCTCTTCAATTTCCACTTCTTTTTCCTCAATAACTTCATCAATTTTATTGTAATACAGCTCAATTTTCTTTAAAATTAAAGCAAGAAAATCCTCTATATCGCTCAAACGAAATTGCAATTTTTTTAACTCCTCAATTGAAAGACGCTTCAACTCCTCACGTGGAACAGAAGCTTCCTTCAAAATTTCGTTAATTTCTTCAATAGTCATAAGTATATTTTTTTAATTAAGATTTACGATTTAGAAGCACTTTCAAGCTTATTTATATGCTTCATTAATTTTGATTTCAAATTTGCAGCTTTATTTTTATGAATAATATTTCTCTTAGCTAATTTATCTATCATTGATACTACTTTTGGTAATTGTTGTAATGCTTCCTCTTTATCGTGTATTTTACGTAATTTTTTTATTGCTGTTCTTGTTGATTTTGCATAATAGCGATTATGCAAACGACGCTTCTCATTCTGTTTTATTCTCTTTTTTGCTGATTTGTGATGTGCCATATTTTATTATTTTTAATTTCGGACTGCAAAAATACTACAATTTTTCAATTTGCAAAATATAAATCGCAAAAAATCTATAAATTAGACCTTTTAAACATTTATAGCTAATGCATATTGAACTTCATAGCTTGATAAATAAAAATTTGAGTAAATTTGCCCTACAATAAATAAATATGAATAAACTTATAAAAGTAATTTTTTTCATTATCGCCTTACTGATAGCAATAGGTTCATTTATTTATACTAAAAGATTAGTCAAAGATATAAAACAAATTGAAAATCAAAGAGTTAAATTATGGGCAGAAGCCTATTCAGAATTAGTAGCTACTGACTTAACACAAAATATTAGCAATGTAGTCTTTAAAATGATTGAAAGCAATACTACAATACCAGTAATAATAACTGATAATCAGGGGAATATCATTACTTATTCCAATATAGATACTTCAAAAGCAAAAAATCCTCATTATATCCAAAACCTAATTATAAAAATGCAAAAACAACATAAACCCATAGCCATAGATATGGGAGAATACAAAAACTACATATATTATCTTGATTCAGAATTGCTAACTAAACTTAGAATGTTCCCAATATGGCAAGCTGTCTTTATTACATTATTTATGATAGTAGTTATTATTACACTTCATTTTTCAACAAAAGCAGAAGAAAACAAACTTTTAGTAGCAATGTCAAATGAGACAGCTCATCAATTAGGAACACCTATCTCTTCTTTATTAGCTTGGATAGAAATGATGAAACTAACAGGCAAAGACGCCTTACTTGAAGAAGTAGAAAAAGATATCAAACGTTTAGAAATTATTACTGAACGATTTTCACGCATAGGATCTAAACCAAAACTTCAAGAAACTAATTTAATAAAGCTAATCAATGAAACAGTAGAATATTTAAAAAAAAGAACTTCTAAAAAGATAATATTTGAATTAAAAAGTAATACTGAAACTATAAAAACAATGCTTAATCCGCCTTTATTTTCGTGGGTAATAGAAAATCTTTGGAAAAATGCAGTTGATGCAATGAGTGGCATTGGTAAAATTACAATTGAAATAACACAAAAAAATGATTTAATTATCATAGATTTTAGTGATACAGGAAAAGGATTAAGTAAAAAAAATCAAAAAAAAGTATTTAAACCGGGATATACAACCAAAACTCACGGTTGGGGTCTTGGATTAACCCTTGTAAAAAGAATTATTGAGGATTATCATAAAGGCAAAATATTTATAAAAAATTCCGAACTCAATAAAGGAACAACATTTAGAATTGTCCTTAAAAAATGAATTTATTAAGTTTACGGCAAAAATGGCAATAGTATATTTATCCTTAGGTTCAAACAAAAAAAATAGAAAAAAATACCTACAAGAGGCACTTATAAAACTCTCTAAATTAGGTATATTAACCGCAATTTCAAATATATATGAAACAGAGCCATGGGGCTTTTATTCTCCCAATAATTTTTATAATCTAATCGTAAAAATGCAAACAAACCTGCCTCCATTTAAACTATTATCAGAAATAAAATATATAGAACAACTGTTAGGTAGAGATATATCCTACTCCGAAGTATATCGCTCCAGAGAAATAGATATTGATATAATTTTCTACGATAATCTCATTTTAAACAGCGAAAAATTAATAATCCCTCATAAATATGCCCATAAACGCAAATTCGTATTACTCCCTATGGCAGAAATAAATCCACTAAAAATACATCCAGTATTAAATAAAACAATATCAGACTTAATAAAAGAATGCCCAGATAAAAGTTTCGTAAAAATAATCGGCAAATTACCCCTTCCGGAAAAATTAATTAGCCATACATAAATCTCTAAACTGAAAAAAAGAATTTTTTTTTGACTTTATAAAAAAACAATTTTTTTTTGCTACATAAAACTCAAACGATGAAAAATACTTATATTGATTTAATTCTACAATCATACTATTTCCCACAAGAAGGATTTGATTTAAGAGATGGATATTTAACTTTCCACGGAGTTTCTTTAAAATATTTAATAAAAAAATACGGAGCTCCTTTCCGGCTTTTTTATTTACCTAGGATATCCTATCAAATAAAACGAGCCAAAAACTTATTTAGAAGGGCTTTTAAATCAGAAAATTATAGAGGGAAATATTTCTATACCTATTGCACTAAAAGTAATCATTTTTATTACGTAATTAGAGAAGCTTTACGTAATGATGTACATTTGGAGACATCCTCGGCTTTTGACATTGATTTAATAATAAAGTTATACGAAAAAGGAGAATTTACAAAAGATAAATACATTATTCACAATGGTTTTAAAACCGAAGAATATTTAAAGAAAATCATACAATTATATGACTTAGGCTTCAAAAATATCATAATCGTATTTGATAGCATAAGAGAAATCGACAGGTTAGAAAAAATCATAGGTGATAGAAGGATTAAAGTTGGAATACGAATGGCAATAGATCAGGAACCTAAATTTGACTATTATACTTCGCGCTTAGGAATACGCAGCTCAGAAATAAAAAGAATTTATGAAACAAAAATAAAAAACAACAAACACTTTGAATTTAAAATGTTCCATTTCTTTGTAGATTCTGGAATTTTAGACACCGTATATTACTGGGGAGAATTTAAAAAAGCTCTTAAATTATTTGTTGAACTCAAAAAAGATTGCCCCACCTTGGATTCATTTAATATTGGAGGGGGGTTCCCTATACGTAATAATCTCGATTTCACATACGATTATGAATATATGGTAACAGAAATAGTTGCTAATATAAAAGAGGCTTGCGTAGAAGAAGGTATTCCAGAACCCCATATATTTACAGAATTTGGACGTTATACAGTGGGAGAAAGTGGAGCATGGATATTCGAAGTATTAGAACAAAAACAACAAAATGATACAGAACTATGGTATATCATCAATAATAGCCTGATGAACACAATGCCAGACTCTTGGTCACTAAAAGAAAAATTCATTTTACTTCCTATAAACAAATGGGAAAATGAATTCACTCGTGTAAATATAGGAGGAATTACGTGTGATAAATCGGATTACTATGGATATTATGAACTCAATCAACAGCTTGTATTACCCCGCTTTTCCGATGATGACAAAGAACCTTTATACATTGGTTTTTTTCAGACTGGTGCATATCAAGACGCTATAAGTGGATATGGAGGAATAAAACACTGCTTAATTCCTATGCCTAAATACATCTTTATTGACAGAGACGAAAATGGTAATGTAATAGACTTTGTTTTCAGAGAGGAACAAAAAGTTGAAGATATGCTGAACATTTTAGGATACAATGATTAAAATATCTTCTAACGTAAAAAATTATTCAAAACGGTTGAATATTTTATAGCCTTTTTCTTTTAAAATTTTATTTTTTCGCATAAGTATCAAATCACTTTCTACCATTTCTTTAATTAGATCTTCTAGTGAATATTCAGGCTCCCAGCCCAATTCTTTTTTTGCCTTAGAAGCATCCCCAATCAGAACATCAACTTCGGTCGGTCTAAAATACATGGGATCAACCCTAATAATAACGTCTCCTTCTTGGATATTTTCAATAGCTTCTGGACAAAGTTTAGTCTCCTCAACCTTTGCTACTACTCCCACTTCATTAAGTCCTTCTCCCTGAAATTCTATTTCAACGCCAATATGTGCAAAAGCCTTTTTAGCGAATTCCCTGACTTCGGTAGTCCTACCAGTAGCAATTACAAAATCATCTGGTTTATAATGTTGAAGTATCAGATACATAGCTCTAACATAGTCCTTAGCATGTCCCCAGTCCCTCTTAGCAGAGAGATTTCCCAACCACAAGGTTTTTTGTAAACCTAATGCAATTGAAGCAACTGCTCTTGTTATTTTTCTGGTGACAAAAGTTTCACCTCTTATAGGAGATTCATGATTGAATAATATGCCATTAGAGGCAAATATACCGTATGCCTCACGATAATTAACTGTTATCCAATATGCATAAAGTTTAGCAACAGCATATGGACTACGAGGATAAAATGGAGTATTTTCTGTTTGGGGCATTTCTCTAACGCGTCCAAATAATTCACTTGTAGAAGCTTGATATATTCTAACTTTATCTTTCAATCCTAAAAGACGAACAGCTTCAAGAATCCTTAAAGTTCCTAATGCATCCGCATTTGCAGTATATTCCGGAGTATCAAAACTAACCTTAACATGACTCATTGCTGCTAAATTGTATATTTCATCTGGCTGGACTTCTTGAATTATACGTATTAAATTTGTGGAATCTGTTAAATCGCCATAATGAAGGAAAAAACGTATATTTTGTTCGTGAGGATCTTGATAAAGATGATCTATTCTATCAGTATTAAAAAGGGAAGTACGTCTTTTTATTCCGTGAACTATATATCCTTTTTTCAACAGAAATTCAGCTAAATAGGCTCCATCTTGGCCAGTAATTCCTGTAATTAAAGCTGCTTTTGCCATTTTTTATTTACAAACTTAGTAAAATTTTAAACTTCTATCAAAATTATAGTTAATTTTTTAGGTCCATGCATCCCTAAAATCAAAGTTTTTTCAATATCTGCAGTACGACTGGGACCAGTTATTAGAGTGATTTTATCTGGCAAATTGCCATATTTTTTATTAAGCAAGTCAAAGACTTTATCTACATTCGCAATAATCTGATTTTCATAAGCTATTATTATCAAATGAGGTACAACAGCATAAAAAGCAATATCTCCATATCCAGATGAAACCACAATAGAACCAGTACGGGCAATTAAGCCATCTGAATAGCCCACAGCAGCATCAGCAGAAAAAAGTTCATTTTTATTTTTATAAATAGAAATATTCAATCCTTCTGCAACCTTGAGCAAAGTTTCATCATTAGTAATAACCTTTTTATAATTTTCTATAATTTTTCCAAGAACTTTGTCAACTGTATTTTGTTTAATAATTAAAACTTCTGTACCAACACTACTGGCGTTCTCAATAAAATGTTGTTTTAAATTCTCAATTGAATAAAAAATTCTATCTTCTAATTGTGTCATTTAGTCTTATTTACTTGACAACCAAATTAATAACTTTATTTGGAACAAATATTACTTTTTTAATTTCTTTACCTTCAATATATTTTTTAACATTTGGCAATTCCATAACTTGCTTTTCCGCCTCCTGTTGAGTTATTCCTACTGGTAAATTTATAACAGCACGCTTTTTACCATTTACCATTACAGGATACTGCTTAAAATCTTCTTTAATATACTTTTCATCATAAGAAGGATAAGGAACATATTCGATACTTGGCTCATAGCCCAACTTTTCCCATAACTCTTCTGCAATATGAGGAGCAAAAGGTGAAATCAAAACAACCAAAGGTTCAAGAATTGCTCTTTTATTACATTTAATTGCAGATAGTTCATTAACACAAACCATCATTTGACTTATTGCTGTATTATAAGAAAGCTTCTGAATATCCTCTGTCACTTTCTTAATAGTTTTATGCAAAATACGTAATTCCTGTTCGTTTGGTTCTTCTTTACTAACTTCAAACTCTCCTGATTTATTAAAAAATAGTCCCCAGAATTTACGTAAAAATCTATGTATTCCTTCTATACCTTCAACACTCCATGGCTTAGACTGTTCAATAGGACCTAAAAACATTTCATACATTCTATAAGTATCTGCACCGTATTGCGCAATAACATCATCTGGATTTATAACATTATATTTTGATTTAGACATTTTTTCTATCATAGAACCGCAAACATACTTAGCATCTTTATCATCTGCTGTTGCTTCAACGTATTTAACATTCCCTTGACTATCTTTTACTTCTTTTTCTAAAATAAATTTTACTGTATTAACCGCATCTTTATCTTTTAAAAGTCTATAGACATCGTCTTTCAAAAATTTTTCTATATCTAATATATCACCCTTGACACTGGAAATTGAGACATATAAACGATCCACTTGGTATTTATCTTTCAAATGGTAAGAAACAAAAGTATTAGTACCTTTAATTCTATATACAAAATGGGAAACACCTAACATCATTCCCTGATTCACCAGTTTTTTAAAAGGCTCATCTTCAACAATATATCCTAAATCAAATAAAAATTTATTCCAGAAGCGAGAATAAATCAAATGCCCAACAGCATGCTCCATACCACCAAGATAAAAATCTACATTCCTCCAATATTCTACAACATCTTTATCAACAAAACGTTTATCATTCTTAGGATCCATAAATCGTATATAATAAGCAGAGGAACCTGCAAAGCCGGGCATTGTATATACTTCTAAGGGATAACCTTCCTTAGTTGTCCAATTTTTAGCTCTTGCCAAAGGAGGTTTCCCATCCTTAGTAGGTGAAAAATCATCTATTTCAGGTAAAAGCAACGGCAGTTCTTCCTCATTTAAAGGATATGGAATTGAATCTTTATAATAAATTGGAAAAGGTTCTCCCCAATATCTTTGCCTACTAAATATAGCATCTCGCATTTTATAATTAACTTTTCTGCGTCCAATTTTTCTATTTTCCACTTCCTGAATAATTCTGTCAATAGCATCTTTAACTTCTAAACCATTAAGAATACCAGAATTTATCATTTTACCGGACTTATCATCATAAGATTGCTCGGTAATATCTGCCCCTTCTATAACTTGAATTATAGGCAAATTAAACTTTTTTGCAAAAGCATAATCACGGCTATCATGACCCGGCACAGCCATTATAGCGCCCGTACCGTAAGTTATTAAAACATAATCCGATATCCATATCGGAATGCGTTTTTCTGTAAAAGGATTTATGGCATAAGCACCGGTAAAAACTCCTGTAACATTTTTAGTATCAGCAATCCTTTCACGTTCCGTACGCTGTTTTGTTCGCTGAATATAACGGTTTACTTCGTCTTTATATTCGTCTGTAGTTATTTCTTTTACAAGAGGATGTTCTGGGGCTAAGACCATAAAAGTAGCACCATATATAGTATCTGGACGTGTAGTAAAAATCAATATTTGTTTATCCGAATCTGCCACAGGAAAATATATTTCTGCTCCATAAGAACGTCCAATCCAATTTCTCTGAATTTCTTTAATAGAATTCGACCAATCTAATTTTTCTAAACCTTCTAATAATCTATCGGCATAAGCAGTGACACGGAGCAGCCACTGTTCCATTTCTACTTGATATACAGGATATCCTCCTCTTACAGATAAGCCATCTTGAACTTCATCATTTGCAAGTACAGTACCTAATTCAGGGCACCAATTCACACGAGTAATATCTTTATAAGCAAGTCTATACTTATTAAGTACGTGCTGCTTTTTCTTCTCAGAGAAAGAACGCCATTGTTCTGCTGTAAATGTTTCTTTACAATTATTGGCTGCATTAACTTTAAGATTACCATTCCTTTCAAATTCGTCTATCAATGTTTCTATGGGTTCTGCTTTTTCTTTATCCTTGTTATACCAATGTTTAAAAAGTTGTAAAAATATCCACTGTGTCCATTTATAATAATCAGGATCAGAAGTAGCAAATTCTCTATCCCAATCATAAGAAAGTCCTATCAATTTCAATTGTTTACGATATCTCTTTATATTTTCCTTTGTAGTTTCGGCAGGATGCTTACCATGTTCTATGGCATATTGTTCTGCTGGCAGACCGAATGCGTCATAACCCATTGGGTGTAATACATTATACCCCTTATGGCGCATATATCTTGAATATATATCAGAAGCAATATACCCCAAGGGATGTCCTACATGCAACCCTGCTCCTGACGGATAGGGAAACATATCCAAAACATAATACTTGGGCTTAGAACTATAATTATCTGCTTTAAAAGTTTTATTTTCATCCCAATATTTTTGCCACTTTTGTTCAATTGTAGTAAAATCATATTTCATACTTAAAATTTTTGGGATTTCAAAAGTATAAAAAAAATTTTTTTTTCATCTCAATTTTAACAAGTTAAAATTTTATTACTTTCTTTTAAGAATATTAAAAATAAACCGAATATCAATAAATAGTATATATTTTACTAAAATTCAATCAATTAAAGCAACTAAAATTTAGCAATAACTTTTAAATTAAATAAACGACCTGTCAGTGTATTTCTAACGGCTATCATCTGATATTCTACTGGAAAAGGATTAGTTTGATTAGGAACTATACGCAGCCAACTATACGAAGCTGTATTACGAATATCCATTACATTATAAATGCCCATCATTATCCAAAGTTTTCTAAAAAAGCTATTTTTACGTTTATGCCCATCTATAAACAAATAGGAGATGCCCAAATCTGCACGTAAATATGGGGGATAAGAACGCAAAACAGCTTTATATCTGGCAGTATGAGGAGGACCAAAAGGCCAAGGCGTACCAAAAAAGAATGTCATATTAACTTTAAAATTTTTATTTCCCGGTAAATAATCTTGAAAAAATATGCTCAAATTTACTCTTTGGTCAGAAGGGCGAGGTATATATCCAGGTTCTATTTTTATACTATCCACAATTTGAGCTCTATTATATGTAGTGTCTCCATTCTTATCTAAATATATGTAATAATAATCCCCAATAATATCCTCAGCTGTTTTTAGTAATGAAAGACTAAACCAAGAGTCTGTACCCTTCACAAACTCACCGTATAATTTAAAATCTATACCTGTAGCATATCCATGCGCCCTTTGGTCTGCATAATAACGAATTCTTAAATTATCATACTCGTATGGAATTATATTATCTAATTTCTTATAATAGGCTTCAATAGAAAGTTTAAATGGTCTATTCCACATATTAAATGTATTATAAGAACCTAAAACAAAATGAATAGCCCTCTGAGATTTCGGATTTTTTACTAACTCTCCATTAAATTTACGCATTTCTCTATAAAAAGGTGATTGATAATAAATTCCTGTTGCAAATCTAAAAAACCAATTTTTATCCCAATCTGGTTTGAAAATCATAGCAAATCGAGGACTAAGCAACCACTCTTTGTTATATGTCCAATGAGAAAGTCTTGCTCCATATGTTAATTTAAAATTTCCGTACAAAGTATATATGCGTTGGGAGTTTTGTAAGTAAACCGCACTACGCCAAGTATTTAAAGTATTTGTAGCAGCTGCAAAATCAGACAATACAATGACATCTTCTGGATAATTATGCTGTAAATTTGTTGAATAACCCGCACTATCCATATATTCCCATTCATTTATTCTGTCATTAATTATCTCATTTTGAAACTTCAGTCCCCACTGAATATGATTATTAGAAATAGTAAGTGAAGCTCTATGCTGAAAATTATATATCTTAGCTAACAAATAATTTCGTGCATGCCTTAAATAACTCCCAACGCCCAAATTTAAAATACTATCTCCATACGTTTCTGAGTTTAATTCTTTATCAATAAGATTTAATGAATAAAAAGCCTCAATATCAAAGCGTTCTGCCTCATTAGTAAAATAGGAACTACAAATCCATTTCATAAAGAACTTATCAGTTAGCCTATTATTCATTTCTACGGCAGTAAATAAAGTTTTATAAGAATCCTTTTCCTGCCCCTGATAAAATACATTCAACTGCATTGGCATATTGAATGTGCCTACTGCTTGCGATTTATTTTTTGGACGAAAAAAATACGTATTTTCGGAAGCATTAACCAAAAGAGATAGAGACGTTGAATGAGATATTTTATAAGTAAAATAAGACTGAAAATCGCCAAAAATAGGCTTATAATCGCCTTTTATCTCCAAAGTATTAAATATATAAGCCAACTGCCGATATCGTAATCCGGCAATAACAGAAAACCTTTTATCTTTTGATGCATTTTCCAATGTTGCCGCACCACCTAATAAACTTAGCTGTATTTTGCCTCCAAAATGAGAAGGTCGTTTATATTTAACTGACAATACAGAAGAAATCTTATCATCATATTTAGCCTCAAAACCTCCTGCTGAAAAAGATATAGACTGAACCATATCCGAATTTATAAAACTCATCCCTTCCTGCAAAGCAGACCTAACCAAAAAAGGACGAAAAACTTGAATACCATTTACATATATCAGATTTTCATCAAAATTTCCACCTCTAACTTTATATTGAGAGCTAAGTTCATTATTACTAACAACTCCCATATTTGTCTTTATAAGAGTTTCCACTGCATTACCTCCAACAGAAGGCAAAAGGACAAGACTCTTAGTATATATTCTCTCCTCTCCCCCTTCATTGACAGTCCTTGTAATAGCTTCAATGGGATTAAGCTCATAAGCCTTTGAATGTAAAATAATTTTTCTATGGATATTATCCTTTGCTCTAAAAGATATTTTCAAAGTATCATAGCCTACTAAATAAAAATAAACTTTATAAAAATAATTTTGCTTTAATCTTAAAGAAAAATGCCCCTGTTTATCAGTATTTGTACAATTTTTAAAATCATTTATACAAACACTTACATACGGTAGATAATTACCTTGATCATCTATAACTGTTCCGTCAAAAATTATACTCTGCGAATGCAAAATAAAACTGCTAAAAATCAATAATAAAGAAAAAAAATGTTTCATTTTTAATATTTTTTTACAAAAAAAATCACCATAAATAACCTATATTTGAAAAAAAAAGTTGAAATTTGAAAAAAATTTACTATGAACGAAAATCTAATTTCAAAGATAAATAACGAGATTTTTATGCTTAAATTGAGTATTGATTCTTTTAAAAATGCATACGAAAAAAAATTCAACAACGAAACTATAAAAAAACTATCAGAAACAGCAGCTCGTATATATAAAGATTTTTCTATCAATGCAACAAAAGGTATCCCACTTACAACCGCTAAACGTGATGCTTTTCTCCATATACTCAATAATATGAAAAACGAAATTTCTACAATAAAAAGCGACGATAGATTAGTAAACTATGAAATCGCTGATATGATAAAAAAAATGGACACAATAACTTCTCTACTAAAAAAACTCCGAACCAAAAATAAACGAATAACAAAAAAATATTGAGCCATGAAAAAAATTTTACTTCTAATCCTTTTTTCGACAATTTACTGGATCTCTCTAGGACAATATAAAGATGCTTTCATGCAATTTACAACTACTACTCACGATTTCGGAAAAATTGAACAAGGGAAACCCGCCGTTTATAAATTTGAATTTACTAATACCGGAGGCAAACCCATTATCATTAAAGATGTAAAATCAAGCTGTGGCTGCACAACTCCTGATTGGTCAAAAAAACCAGTAGCGCCCGGTGCAAAAGGATATATCACTGTATCCTATGATACAAAAGGAAGACCCGGAACCTTTAAAAAAACTATTACTGTAATATCAAACGCAAAAAACTCACCTATCGTATTAACCGTAAGAGGTACCGTACTTGAACAACCCCAAACTATAAATAATGAATACCGCTATCAAATAGGACTTATAAGAGTAAACAAAACATTCCTAAACTTCGGTACTATTTTTAATAACCAGAAAAAAACAATGATTATAAAAACATATAACCCCACTGACAAACCAGTAAAAATTGTCGCAGATGAAAGATATAAACCGCATTATATAACTCTTCAAATAGAACCACAAGAACTTAAACCCAAACAAAAAGGTATTATAAAAGTTATCTACGACGGATCAAAAGTAAATGATTGGGATTACGTCAGAGGCTTTATATACCTAACTATAGACAATAAACGAGATTATAAAAATAAAATCCAAATAGCAGCTACTATAAAAGAATACTTCACAGAAGAACAAAAAAAGAACCCACCAAGAATAGAATTTGAAGAAACACGATATAACTTTGATACAATAACCGAAGGAGAAATCATAACACACGAATTTAAATTCAAAAATACTGGTAAAAGCCCGCTTATCATAAGAAAAACACGTGCTTCATGTGGATGCACAGCTGTTAGTGTAAATAAAAAGCCTATTCCTCCCGGCGGTACTGGTGTTATAAAAGCAATATTTAATTCACACGGTAAACGTAATAGACAAATAAAAACAATCACTGTAATTACAAACTGTCCAGAGCCTAAATATAACCGAATTCTTCTGAGATTAGAAGGCTTTGTGAAACCAAAGCCCAAAAATAAACCAACTCCGCCAAAAAAATAAACTTTTAGGAGGCGCCTTTTTAGACGCCTCCTTATTTTTTCTCTTATAATTTTTCAGCTTCTCTTACTACAAAAACTGTTTCTAAATTTCATAAAAATATGCCCTCCACTTTTTAGCCATTTTTTATTTCTTTAAAAAATTAATAATAACCATTAAACTTACGTAAAAACCACTCTAAACTCAATAAAAATAATATCAGGAAAAATATCCACTTAAATTCAATAAAACTCGCAACTGTTTCTGAAGTAAAAGATATCGGTTTTATATTCTCATTGGAATTTATATAATTAACAAGACTATCTGCATTATTAAAATAAAATAATCTGCCGCCAGTACGTTTTGATAATTGGTATAACAAAGAAAGATTTGCTCTTAAATTTCTATATTCTATATTTGTAGCCATTACAACAAACTCCCCTCTTACATAGTAAGTTTTTCCATTATACTTAACTGTAGCCACATAATTATACTTTCCCACTGGCAAACTCCCAACATTCAAAATATAAAAATCATCCTTTCTATCCATAATTAATTCCAATTTCCTGCCAGCAGAATCTACGATTTGTAATTTTACATCTGGCTTGTTTATAGGCTGATAATTATTATTATAAAGCTGAGCTTTAAACAATATATCGGTATTTTCTGGCACTATTTTCTTTGCTTCTATAATAAATCTCTGTTTATTAACATTTAAAGAAACCGACTGAATTATCTGTGAAATGAGATAATCAAAGTTCCGGAAATCATGATTTTTTCTATAATCAAACATCCTCCACCTCCAAATGTTTTCGCCAAAAATAACAGCAAATTTTGCATTTACATTTCCACCTGAGCTTATAATAATTAATGGCTTTGAGGTATTAATACCCTTAATCTTTTGATAAAACAATACTTTAATATTGGGTCTAATGGTAAATTCTCCATAAGGTACAATCAGAGGAGGTAATCCACTAAGCAATGATTTAAACTGATTATCTAAGCTAAATATATCAAAATCTTCATTTAAAAAGGGTTGAGCATAATCAAATAGCCCAGAAAACTTATTTATTGAAACTCCTATATTCAATGCATTAAAAGCATTATAATCTGTCTGAGTGCCTAAAATAAATATATAAGGAAGTTTATATTTCAATACATTTGACCAAATAGATGAAATGGAATGTGCTACTGATGGCAAAGAATGAAAAATAATCAACTGATATTCAGTAAGATTACCCTTAAAATCATCAATTGCAGCTGTTTTAACATCAAAATTTTTTTCAGCTGTCAAAGAACGCCTCAATGCTCCTATATCAGGATGAGGAGAGTTATATAAAATCAAAATTTTACGCCTTTTATCAATAACATCAACAGCAAAATGTTTAACATTATTCTTATAAGTCTGTTCTCCTTTCAAATGAGATACCTCTACAATATAGCGAGCAGAACCTTTTCTTTTTGCTTCTATTAAAAAGTTTATTTTTTCTGTAAAATCATTAGAACTAATATGAACTTTTTTCTGAATAATTGTTTCTCTTCTAACATCATAAACCTTTACTATACAATCCTTTCCTTTTAACTTATAAGCACGCAATTTCACTGTTAATGGAAATTTATCATGCAAAAATACAATTTTATTATATTCCAACTCACTTATTATCAAATCTTTATAAGTAGAAGTATCGCCAATAAGAATTGTATAAATAGGAAATTCCAGCTCATCTGCAAGCAAAATAGGACTCTCGCCTTTATTAAAAATACCATCAGTAATAAGTATTACAGCCCCTACATTTCTGTTAAAATATCTATCAGAAATAGTCTTTAAAAAATTGGTAATATCAGTATATTTACCTGAAAAATCAAAAGATAAACTATCATACATCTTACTATCAAATGAAAAAGTTTTAGTTTCAAACTTACCAGTTGCATCTAATTGATTTATAAGCATATTCACTTTTGTCTTAATAGAATCTATTGGAGGTTTATTTACAATTTTCACCGACTCAGAATTATCAATACCAAAAACTATCAAAGGCTTTTGAAGTTTGGTGGTCAATGTTTTTACCATTGGGGATAGAAGTAATAATATAAGTATAAAAACAGAAAAGAAACGCAAGAATGCTAAAAAAAACAAAACTCTTAAAGATAAATGTTTGAATTTTTTTTCCTTATAATAAAATGCAAAAGCATAAAAAAAGGCAATAATTATTGCTAAAAAAACGAACCAAATACTATAAGGAGTTGTTAAACTAAATAACATCTATACAATTTTATCAACATAAGGAGTAAATAATGAAAAAAATAATTTCAATCGCCGCTCATATAAATGAGGCGCAGTATTTCCATTATATTCTACGGCAAAATTATAAAAATCATGCACCTGCAAATAATGAATTCTTTCAGGTTTTATTCTACAAAAATCAAATAAAGCCAATAAATGATAGCGAATATCTTTTTTAAAATATTCAAACATCACTTCCACACTATCATAACCTATAAATTTATGATTAAATCCCATAATCTGAGGGGCTCCCATACTTATTGATTTCAAAGCAGCTTCTTTATCTAATTTTAATGCAAAATTAAAAACTTTCCATTCCATATCCTGATTAGTATGACAAACTTCCCAATCATCAGTCTCTTTCTCTCTAAAATAATGTCCTTCTCTATGTCTATCCTTATTAAATTTAAAATGCTTATTAAAAACATCTGGATTATTTTTACCCCAAAATAACCAAAAAACATGATTTTCAAACCTTATCAATAATCTACCATTAACAAAGCCCTCTCCTCTACTTTCAACAGAAATCACAGAAATAACCGTAGCAATATCTATATTTAACTCCCGGCTAACTCTCATCAATAAATTACCATATTTATTCCATATATTTATTACAGTACGCTCATTATAATCCCCTTGTAAAGGTAAAAGCTTATCAGGAGCAAGCTTAATCTGCATTAAATCCTTCCTTCTATAAAAAAAATCAGTTCCAGACGTTAATTGTACAGGTATCGTATTTGTATGAACATAACTTTTATAAATAAATGCAGCTCGATTACCGTAAATAATTCTATACCATTCATTTAATGTTTCAATAATTCGTACAGTATCTCCTTTTTTCAACCTACCTATAATAATAGACTCTTTGCTCGGATATTTCCTTACATTTAAAGAATTTGCAAGTATAATCCCACTTTTTTCGTCTCGAACTACTTTCACATATTTCTTATATAAATAGGCAGGCT
>CAZWVR010000008.1:40557-45486 GCA_964637235.1 uncultured Bacteroidales bacterium
CCATTTTATTTGATACCAATCTTGATATTTATTTAGAATTTCAATGATGGAATTCTTTTCCAAACGTCCAATTACTCTCGCTTTTAAAGAAGGTTTCTCTCTTACATTTAAAAGTTGAGCAATAACAAAACCTTTCGCTCTAATAAGTACTTTTTTTCTCAAATATTCAAATCCTTTTTTATGAATATCTTTCCAAGTGCTTATTGAAGGATTAAATTTTTTAGCTTTACGTATCATAATTTAAATTTTACACTCAATATGTTTATTCGGATCTTTTTTATAATTAAATTTGTAATTAGGATTTCTCAATTTTTCAGGCACTTTCATTCCCCAAATCAATAAAGTTTCCTTACCCTGTTTTAATACTCTGAATTCTACACGTCTATTATACCTCTGACCTTCTGGATTCCAAGATCCATCAGGATTACGATTTATAGCAATAGGATTTTCCTCCCCAAAACTTACTACAACTAACTGGTCCGGATTTACTCCTCGTTTTACTAAATAATCCTTTACAGCTTGAGCCCTCTTCAAACCTAACTTATAATTATAAATAGCTTTTCCACTGGCATCTGCATAGCCGATTATCTCAATTACCGCATTAGGATTATGCTTCAAATAAACTTCTAAAGTATCTAAGGTCGGATTAGGTTTTATGGAACCTATACCATTAAATGGAAACAAAATATTCTGAATTTCAACATATCTATCATATATATTGCCATAAGCATCTATAAGCTTAGGATTTATAAAACTTTCATTAGTATCTACTTCTATATGACCACACGGTTTATTAGGATCTAAACGGATAGTTTTATACATAACTACATCAGGAATATCAAAAGCAACTTTAAAACTATCCGAATAAACAACAGTATCATTTACTTCTACCTGAATACCTATTGTATGCCCCCTTGTTCCTACAAAAATAAAATGGTCATTTTTAGGAGTAACTGGATAAGACTGGTTCTGTGTATAATCCGTAATAAGAATATCCGCATGAGGCAAAGAACCATTACATACAGCCAATTTGGCACGATAAACTACAACTGCATTAGCCTGAGCTTTTGGTACATACATCATATATATATCTGAACGACCATAACCATTTCCCTTCTTTGAAGCAAAATAAGCTCTTTTACCATCAGCAGTAGGAAAATAAAATACATCATCTTCAACAGAATTTATAGGATAACCTAAATTCTCCGGAGCACTCCATGTTCCAAATCTATTTAATGTTACTTTAAAAATATCATAGCCTCCCATTGTATTATGCCCTTTGGAACTAAAAAATAAAGTCCTATTATCTGGATGAATATAGGGTCCTTCCTCATCTTCTGGGGTATTTACAGCAGGTCCTAAATTTTCAGCCGGTCCCCACGTCCCATCTGGTTGCAAACGAGATCTATAAATATCCAAACCTCCATAACCTCCCGGTCTATCACTTGTAAAATATAATGTTTTACCATCTATTGACAAACTTGCATGAGTCTCTCTATATTTTGTATTTATATTAGGTCCTAATTTAATTGGTGTCCCCCAATGATTATCTTTAAATTCAGAATAATAAATAGAACCATTATCCTCGTCTTTATATATGAACATTTTAGTACCATCATAAGAAATACTTATGGTAGCCTCATGATCTCGTGTATTTATTCCCTCAACAGGCTTAGGCTCAGACCATTTACCAGTTGAATCTTTATATGATACATAAATATTCTCATCATATTCACCATCAAATAATTTATGACTATCTGGCCATAATTTCCTACGTGAAGTAAAAAACAATTCGCTCTCATCAGCAGTAAATACTGGCGTATGCTCCGTATATTCGGTATTTATACCTTTACCTAAATTTACTACTCTTATATTCAATGGCTTACTGACAAGATATTCAGCTGTCTTAGTCTTATTCATTTCACTGGCAATGAGTTTCTTAAAACGCTTATTTCTGACTTCTGCATTAAGTTCATTTAAAAGTATCTTCGCAGAATCAAATTGCATATTTACTCTATATGCCCTTGCTAAATAAAATTTGACTTCTTGTGGTGTTATGCTATAAGAAAATTTCCGTTTCCACCATTTTTTACGTTTATTTTTCTGTAAAAGTATCAAAGATTTTTTAAAACATTGTATAGCACTATCCCGTTTGCCTTCTGTATTCAAATAGCAAAAACCCAATTTATACCAAAAATCTGCATTAGCAGGATCCATTGATGTAAGCCGTTTATAAAAAATTATCGCTTGAGAGAAATCCTGATTATATATAAGCTCTTCCGCTAAGGAAATGGAATCTTTAGTTTGAGCTGATAAAAAAAATGAATTTAACAATACATATAAAAATAAAATTAAAAACTTTTTCATTCTTTTTTATATTTTCAATACAAAAATAAAAAACTTCTATGATTTATTTTCAACTAAATTAAATAAAAACCATTTTTTTTGATACTCCACTAAAAATAAATCATACTTAACTTTATTCAAGTACAAAGTTATATGAGCATATCTCTTGCCTTCATGTGTAAATAAAGACACATCTTTTTCAAAAGAAATATCTCTAAAGAATACCTCCATAATCCTCCGGTCTCTTTCAGATAAATTTGCCATATTACATAATTTCTGCAATAAAGGTGAAAGTCCAATATCTTTATTACATAAAGAACTTAATGCAAAATAATTTTTAGTCTCAATGGCTTTAATCATCTCTTTGACAAGGGATAAAATTTTTTGTTTTTCATTATTAAAAGTATACTTCTTATTTATAATCTCTTTCATATTATCAGCAAAAATGGCTAATCTTTTTAATCTATTAACCAAAGATCTACCAGTTAAATCATTAAATAAAGAAGAGGTTTTTAAAAAAATCAAATTTTTATATTTTGTAAAAAATATATCAATAAATGAATGATTATATTCCAACAACTCATTAAATAACTCAAAATTATTAAGCTCTAATTCATATATTAAAGCAAGTGCTTGAAAATAAACCTGTTCATCTTTTTGATAAACATCAATCAATATATTTGCATTTCCAAAATTAAATTCCCATTCACCAGAATTTTTTCCTCTACATGCTTGAACATCTAAACCTAAATCACTTAATGCCTTTTCTACTTGAAAATAATATTCTTTTAATAACATAACTAAGTTTTTTATTGCAAAAAATTATTTCTATAAAAAATATCAACACTCTGATAAACAAATAGGCAACTTCGATAAAAAAATAAACTGATTATAATTTCACAATAAAAATAAACAAATTATTTCTAAATTAAGCAGGCTTTTGATAAAAATAAAATCCGCAAATTTATTTTTGTAGCACTGAAAAAATATTATTCAAAGCACTTATAATACTAAACTCAATTTCTTTATAATCCCGTACTTCATTATCAACAAATGAAAAAATTATGCCTATACACAAATGATTTGCTTTTAAAAATTCTACTAAAAAAGTTTTATTAAGTCTATAAGCTTCTCTCATTCGCCGTTTAATAAGATTACGCTCTACCGCTCGCTTAAATTTCTTTTTACTTACAGAAAAAGCAACTTGTATATAACTATTAGGCAAACAATCTAAGATTGCCCATTTTATATGCAATGGGTATACATTAAATTTCTTACCTTTTTTCACTATATAAAAAAGACGATTTCTGGAAGTCAATTTCTCTGATTTAGGGAAAGCATAAAATTTAGTCATTATACTTTTTTATATAATATTCAAGTGCTTTTACCATAGTAGGAAATTTTTTGGTAGGCGCCTTGATATCTATATTAAGACCTAATTTTTTTGCCTCTTTTTGACTTTCACTACCATAAACAGCAAGTTTTATCCCTTTCTCTGTAAAATCAGGAAAATTCTCAATAAGAGATTTTAAACCAGCAGGGCTGAAAAATGTAACTATATCATAATCATCTATTTTTACATCTGATAAATCCTCGCTTACTGTACGATACAATACTACTTTATCAAAATCAATTTTATGTTTTTTCAGTTTATTCGGGAAAGATCCTTTATGATTCTCTGCTACTGGTAATAAAAATTTTTCATTTTCCATTCTTTTTATTACTTCTATTAAACTATCATAAGTGCCTTGTCCATAAGCAACTTTTCTTTTTCTATAAACTGTATATTTCTGTAAATATAAAGCTATTACCTCATTGATACAAACATATTTCATCGTCGAAGGTATAGTAAACTTCATATCCTCAATAAGTTTAAAAAAATAATCTACCGAAACTTTACTCGTAAAAATTATTGCACTATAATCATTAAAATCTACTTTTTGTTTTCTAACCTCTTTCAATGATAAGCCTTCAATCTTTATAAACTTCCGATAATCTATAATAACGCCGTATTTTTCTTGTAAATAATCGTAAGGACTACGATTTGAACCTTTATTCTGAGAGATGAGTATTTTTTTTATTGCCATAAAATTTAAATTATAAATTTCCAAACAAACTTAAATACTAAAATAATAGGCAAAATTTCAACAGTGCAAAGATATAAAATAAACAAAAATAATGGAAATCCTTTTTTTTGCAAAAAATATATTGTTAGGGAAAGATTATATAAATAATTGATTATCAAATAAATAAAAATCAAATATTTAAAAAATATAAAAAAATGAGAATATAACATAAAAAATATCAAAACAGATAAAACTAATAAATCAACACTATTTCTCAATAAACTTCTTTTTTCATAAACCTCTTTAAACAAAGAAAAACGAAATAGCCAAGAAATATAATTAACAATAAAATATTTCAAATAATGCCATAATAAAAGCGCCAAAAATACTTTAAAATATAAAATCAAAAAAGCTTCTTTTAACTTACTTAATATTAAAACATTACTAATATATAAAGCAAAAAGAGATAAAAAAAATAAAATCATAAAAAAAATGAGAAAATTATAAAGATAATTTT
>CAZWVR010000009.1:0-43277 GCA_964637235.1 uncultured Bacteroidales bacterium
TTTTGATTATCTCTTCGTAATATTTTCCCAGCTTGTCAAAAGGTGGGAGCACAAAACTATTAGTATGCCACAAAAATACAAAAGTTCCGTTAAATTTTTGGACTATTTTCTTTATTTGAGAGAGTTTTTTTATAAATTCAGAAGGTTGAGGGTAGAGTAGTGCCATAGCTCCGTCCATTACTATCAGTGGCATTTCAATGAGATTAAGAGTTTTGCGTTCTATAACGTCAAAAACTCTGTAAGGGTAGCAGCTCCCTGCCCTAAAACCTATGTCGGAGTAGAAACCGAGAGTGCTATCTATTTTCAATCCGTTTTGTTCCCAGAGTTGCCAGGTTGTGGGATTTACGAAGCGTAAAAAATGTTGGCGTCCTTCTGTTGGAATTATGTTGTAAGCATTTATAAATCTTTGTATTTCTTGTTTGAAAATTTCTGCATTGTTATAGCTGCGATATGAAGCGTGCAAGCCAATGATATGTCCTCGTTGTTGAATTTTTTTTACAAGATTTTTGATTTCTGGTTTGTTGTAGTCGTAAAAAGCCTTTGGTTCTTTTTTTAGCGAAGGTATGAAATAGAAGTGTGATTTTTGATTATATTTTTCGCTGATTTTCATTATAAAATCAAAATTGTCGTAAGGGTCTTTTGCTTTTGCAAGTATTTTTTTCGTGTATTGGATAGTGCCGTTAATAGCCATTTTTAGGCTTTTTCTTTTTAAGATGTCGTTAGTTGTTGTTTTTAGAAATGTAATAAAATTGTCGTAGCGTTCTGGCACGTCAACGTCGTGTGTAATCCAAAGTTCATATTTGCGGTTTATTTGTGTGTTTATGCCTATGAAGTGTAGCAAATTTTTCAGGAATATCACATATTCGCAGACAAGTGGGCGATGATGTAAGTTATTCTTTTTCAAGTAGTTAAGTTTGTCAGGAAAGCGGTTATGTCTGTCTTTTTGTTTTATAACTATCTCCTCCCAGCGTGTAAGCATAAAAAATGCAGAAGCAAACAAGTCTGCACCTATGTGAATTTCATTTTCCTTTTGTTCAAAATATGCTTCACCATATAAAAAAGGGAGTTTTTCGGGATAAAATTTATTAGCAGGCAAAAAAATGGGTTTATTAGGTAAAAATTTTTCGTCTAAATAGCTGCTTTTGTTATAAGGGAAGAATGCATCGTTAAATTTAATGGAGTGATTATTATACTCAAAAAGCCAATACTTATTTGTATGTGTCTGAATTTCATAATTTATATTCTTAAAATAATTCAAAAGCGTTGAAATAATGTATTTTCGTTCTGGAATAAAGTTATTTGGTATTTTGATTATCATTTACAGTATTTTGGTCAAAATTAGAAAAAATATTCTTTTATGTAGTTAATGCCTATGGGATAACAATGTATAAATTGTATAAATTTACAATTCTCGTCTATAAATGCCAGATTAAAAAATTAAATTATATTTTTGAGCCGAAAATTTTTTCTGATGAAAGACATTAAACGTTTATTGAAATACGTAAAGCCTTATTATTCTAAGTCTATTTTATTTGCATTGAGCAATGCATTTTCAGTGATTTTTGCCTTGTTTTCTTTTACAATGCTTATACCTTTTCTACGTATTTTATTTAATCCGGATAAACTTGTTATGAAGCTTAAACCTTGGGATTATTCCTCAGGTACCTTGATTCATAATATGTTGTACTATTTAAGTCAAATAATTAAAAATCAGGGGGTTTTAGATGCATTGTTAATAGTAAGCATAATAGTAATTATAGCTACTTTTTTTAAAACAGGCTTTTTTTTCTTAGGACGTTTTTTTATGGTAGATATAAAAAATTCTGTGCAAAGAGATTTGATGAAAAGATTTTATGAAAAGATAGTTTTGTTGCCAATGCAATATTATAGTGAGCAGAGAAAAGGTAATTTATTAACAAGAATGACGAGTGATATTAACGAAGTAAAGAATGCCGTTGAAAATTTACATTCTTTTCTATTACGCGATCCAATAATGCTCTTTTTTTATGTGGGTTATATGTTTTATACAAGTTTTAAATTGACGTTATTTGTATTGGTATTTTTGCCGCTTGCAGGATATATAATAATTCGTATAGCCCATAGTTTACGGCGGAAATCATATTTAGCACAGCAAATTTTAAGTCGTATTTTATCGATTAGCGAAGAGACCATTACAGGATTGCGTATTATAAAAGCATTCAATGCAGAGGAAAAGATGTTTAAGAAATTTAAAAAGATTATCTCTGATTTTTATAGAATTATGAACAAGGTAGAAAGACGTATAATGCTCTCACAGCCTATGAGTGAATTTTTAGGTACTGTAATCATTGTAGTGATTTTATATTTCGGAGGGTCAATGATTTTATTGGGTAAAACACATTTGACATCAGAGATGTTTATAACTTATTTAGTAGTATTTTCTCAGGCTATAAATCCGGCTAAGTCTATTACTAAATCTTTTTATAATATACAGAAAGGTTTAGCTTCTCTTGATAGAATAGAGGAAGTATTTAAAGAGAAAAATGAAATTAGAAATGATAATGGTTTAATTATCAGAACTTTTAAAAGTGATATAGAGTTAAGAAATGTGAGTTTTTCCTATGGAGATAAATATATTCTGAAAAATATCAATTTAAAGATTAAAAAGGGTCAGACAGTTGCAATAGTAGGCGAATCAGGAGCAGGAAAATCTACATTAGTAGATCTTTTACCTCGTTTCTATGAAGTTCACCAGGGAGAAATTTTAATAGATGGCGTGAATATAAAAGATATCAATTTAAAAGCATTACGAGATTTGTTTGGAATAGTAAATCAGCAACCAATTCTTTTTAATGATACAATAGAATATAATATAACTTTTGGAGTAGAAGAATATACTCAACAGGATTTAATAAGAGCTGCAAAAATAGCTAATGCCTATGATTTTATAATGGAAAAAGAAAAAGGATTTGCTACACAAGTAGGGGAGGGAGGCAGTAATCTTTCTGGTGGGCAAAAACAGCGTATAAGTATAGCAAGAGCTGTTATGAAAAATCCTCCAATTTTAATTTTAGATGAAGCTACATCTTCATTGGATACAGAAAGTGAATTTTTGGTACAACAAGCATTGAATAATTTAATGAAAGGGAAAACTTCAATAGTTATAGCTCATAGACTCTCAACTGTTAAAAATGCTGATGTAATTTATGTTTTGAATAAGGGAAGAATAGTAGAACAAGGTACGCATAAGCAATTAATAGCATTAAATGGCTATTATAAGAAGTTGGTAGATATGCAAGATATAGGTTAAAAATTTTTGTTAATATGGTATTTGAATGTGAAAATAGGTGTTTTTGTATAGAAACTATGTTATTTTAAAAAGATTTTGGTAAAAAATTTTTCATTTAGAAAAAATTTTTTTTTCTTTGTCGTCAGTCAAAAACCATAAAAATTACAACTATGTCAGACATTGAAACCAGAGTAAAAAACATTATTGTTGATAAATTAGGAGTATCCGAAGAGGAAGTTGTACCAGAAGCAAGCTTCACATCGGATTTAGGAGCCGATTCTCTGGACTCCGTGGAACTCATTATGGAATTTGAAAAGGAATTTAATATCTCTATTCCTGATGAGGACACGGAGAAAATTCAAACAGTAGGCGATGCTATAAAATATATTGAGGAACGCCTAAATAGTTAACCTATGGCATTAAAACGAGTAGTTGTAACCGGCTTGGGCACAATAAATCCGATAGGCAAAAATGTAGAAGAATATTGGGTAAATTTAATAAAAGGGGTTAGTGGAGCAGCTCGTATAACGCGTTTTAATCCAGAACAATTCAAGACTCAATTCGCTTGTGAGGTTAAAAATTATCAATCTACGGATTATTTTAATAAAAAAGAAGCTCGCCGGTTGGATTTATTTACACAGTTTGCTTTAATATCAGCAGAACAAGCTATTGCTGATGCTAATTTAGAAAAAGGTTCCTACGATCCGGAAAGAGTGGGAGTTATATTTGCCTCCGGAATAGGAGGAATTACTACTTTATATGAAGATGTTAAAAATTTTGTACAAACAGGCTTTACACCGCGATTTAATCCTTTTTTTATTCCGAAAATAATTATAGATATTGCAGCTGGCTATATTTCTATAAAATATGATTTTAGGGGACCTAATTACGGAACCGTTTCTGCTTGTGCTTCTTCTTCTCATGCTATAATAGCAGCAGTGGAGACTATTAGATTAGGAAAAGCAGATGTCATGATAACTGGAGGTTCAGAGGCTCCAATAAATCAGCCAGCTGTGGGAGGGTTTAATGCTATGCATGCTCTTTCCACGCGTAATGATGATCCGGCTACTGCTTCTCGTCCTTTTGATAAGGATCGCGATGGTTTTGTTATGGGAGAAGGTGCAGGCGTATTAGTGCTTGAAGAATATGAACATGCTAAGAAACGTGGTGCTAAAATTTATGCTGAAATTGCAGGTACAGGTGCTACTGCTGATGCTTATCATATTACTGCTCCACACCCAGAAGGTAGAGGCGCTGCTAAGGTGATGGAATTAGCTATAAAAGATGCCGGTTTATCTCCTTCTGATGTAGATTATATTAATGTCCATGGGACTTCAACAATTTTAGGCGATATTTCTGAAACATTAGCCATTAAACAAGTATTTGATGAGCATGCATATAAGGTGGCTATAAGTTCTACTAAATCTATGATAGGACATCTTTTAGGTGGTGCAGGAGCGGTCGAGGCAATAGCCTCTATCTTGACTATAAAACATAATATCGTACATCCTACTATTAACTTGTTTAATTTAGATCCAAAAATAGATCCCAAGCTTAATTTAACCCCAAATAAACCTCAAGAAAGAAAAGTGGACGTGGTTATTAGCAATACATTTGGTTTTGGGGGACATAATGCTTGTATCTTATTTAAATCAGTGGATTAAGTGTCTTTAATTGAATTATCAGATAAAGAGTTTAGAAAGGTTTTAAGAAAATTACTTGGTTTTAAACCTGGGAAACTTCAGTTGTATAAGAGAGCTTTTATTCATAAATCTGCTACTTATGTAGATCATAAGAATAGGGTCGTCAATAACGAGCGTCTGGAATTTCTCGGTGATGCTATTCTGGACGCCGTTGTTGGCGACTATGTTTTTAGAAACTTCCCTACGGATAATGAAGGCTTCCTTACTAAAATCCGGTCTAGGCTTGTAAATGCTTCAACTCTTTATTTAATGGCGAAATCTTTGAAACTTCAAGAACTTATACTTATAACTGAGGGTACCCATGTAAATAAAAAATATATTTGCGGCGATGCTGTTGAAGCTTTAATTGGTGCAATATATCTGGATAAAGGCTTTGATAAAGCTTATGATTTTATTGTAAATCGTTTATTGAAATTAATTGATACACAGAAAATTATTACGACTGAGGATAATTTTAAAAGCCTGATTCTTCAATATGCCCAAAAAAAACATATAAATATCAGTTTTAGTACTGAGAAAAAGACAAAAGATACTTTTGTCAGTATTTTAAGTTTAGAAGGTGAAAATTTTAAAGGTGAAGGACCTACTAAAAAAGAAGCAGAGCAAAAAGCTTCTGAAATAGCTTATAAAAAATTGATGAGTAATGAGAAAAAAAATTGATTGGAATGATTATCAGTTTTTAGGTATTCTTTCCTCATTGCCTTTGAATAATTTAAGTGTCTTAATTTCAGATATTTTAAATCTTAAACTGCGTTTCTATAAAGATACCTTTTTTGCTGATGAGGAATTTTATTACATATTATTTCCAACCCCTGTATCTCTTATAAAACGACTTTATAATTTGAATTATATTTTTCAAGTTTATAAACATAAATATAATCCGGAGCTTCTGAAAAAAATTAAAAATATTGATAAAGTTGATTATGCTTCTCCAATAAAAATTGATGCTTTGGGTAAAAAATACCTTAAATTTATTCTTTGATAGACAATTAGTCAATTAAACCTCGTCTGCGAGCAATTGATGATGGTATAAAGAAAATAATCATAGCCATTAACAAGAGTATAAGCATCATACGTCTAATGGTAATGTATGATGAAAAACCAAAAGAAAAGACTATGAAAAATAGGTTTATAGAGGTTAAAATTAGCACTATTTGTTTATGCGAAAAACCAAGAGCTAAAAATACGTGATGGATATGAGAACGGTCAGGTTTAAAGATTTTGCGTTTCGTTAGTAAACGTATGTAAATTACTCTAAGCATATCATATAAAGGCACAGCAAGAATACCCATAGAAACTGCTGGCGCAGGGAGTATGAAGTATGGGGAATTTTTTATCAGGAGATTTTTTTGATTGAATTCTATTGCTAATACTGCAATTATTAACCCTAAAATTAAAGATCCAGAATCGCCCATAAACATTTTTCTTTTTTTACTAAAATTAAAAGGCAGAAAACCTAATAATGCACCTACTAAAATGGCTGCTATTATAGCGAAGTTATAATCTTTTACTAAATAGAACCAAACTCCAAAAGTTGTTCCAGATAGTGCTCCTAATGATGCCGATAGTCCATCAATACCGTCAATGAAGTTGAAGGCATTTATAATTACTAAAATTGTAAGTAGTGTTAAGGGGATTCCAATAATTGGCGAAATATGATGAATTGAAAAAAAACCATGTAAATCTGTTAATTGTATTTTAGCAAAAAATATTATTACTAATGATGCAATAGTCTGACCTAACATTTTAGTCAAAGGCGCGATTATAAGTATATCATCTTTTATTCCCGTAAAAAACATAATAATAATAGCTGCCAATATCGCGGATGCATGAGGAAAATTCTTAAAATCTATAAGTAATAGTCCAATAAACATTACAGCAGCAAAAATTCCTATACCTCCTAATCGTGGAACTATTTGCTTATGAACTTTTCTATTGTCTGGGATGTCATACAAATTTTTTAATTTTGCTACACGATATACAGAAGGCAATGAAATAATAACAACGAGAAAAGAGCTAATTAAACCTAAGAGTATTTTTTCGAGAGCTGTCAATTCAATTCTTTTTTACAAAGAACGGAACTATAAAAAAAGTATACAAGTTATAATTTTTAAAAATGCTTAAAACTGACAATACTTTTGCAATATATTGCATTCCTGATAAAAACAATTTTGATTTTGCTGATATAAGTCATGATCATAATTTGACATTTTTTAAAGGTTCTAAAATAGAGCATTATTTGCATTTAGAACGAATTACGGGTAAAAAGTTTGATAATTCTTTGCATAGAAATCTTTATTTTATTCTAAAAAAATTAAAGCTTATTGATGGCGATTTTGATATTATTTTTGTGGATAATGTAATAGGAAGAAGCTGTATCACAGAGGATGGGAAAGTTAGATTAGAAAGCATTTTTTCTAAAAAATTGCATTCAGATGTTGAAAAAGCTTATGCTTTTTGGTTTGAAAAGGCTCGTGCCGTTTATGTATTAAATCATGAATTAGCTCATATATATGCTAATATTCCTTTTTTTGGTTCTTTCCGAGAAAATAGCTTATTACTCCATTTTGACGGAGGGGCAAGCAAAAGTAATTTTTCTCTTTGGCATTATAAAAATGGGCATACTTATTTAGTAGATTACGGTTGGAAGTGGAAATATTTATCAAATTTATTTAATGCCAATGCTTTGAACTTTTTTATTTTGAATTTTAATAGGCCTCGTCATAATTCTTTTCCGGGTTCTTTTATGGGATATACCGCTTATGGCCAGGCTGATAGGAAAATTTTACAATGGCTAAAAGATAATAATTTTTTTAGTGACATTTGGCACGATAAAAAACGCTTTTTTAAAGCTGCAAAGGCTACTTTTGGCTGGGATAAATCTAATTTTGACCCGAAAGATAAATTTTTACAGTCAATAGCAGCTACTATGCAAAGTTTTTTTACAGAGGAAATAATTATTCATTTAAAAAAATTTCAACAACAGACAGGTGCTGAATATCTATATTATAGTGGAGGTAGTGCATTGAATATTAGTACAAATACTGCTATTGTAAATTCTGGAATATTTAGCGATATTTTTATTCCTCCTGTGCCTAATGATGCGGGGTTATCTATTGGGGCAGGAGCGTATTTACAGCTTAAAAAAGGTTATACAATAGAGCTGCATTCACCGTATTTAAATAATTTTGGTATTGAGTGTGAACCTTTGAGCGACACTCATTCAGAGAGCTTAATAAAAAGAATCTCAGAACTTATATTACAGAGAAATGTCATTGGACTTGTACGAGATTGTGCAGAAGCAGGACCCAGAGCTCTCGGAAATAGGAGTATAATAGCCCTTGCAGATAGCAGAGATATGTATAAACGTGTTAGTGGAAAAATTAAGAAACGTCAATGGTATAGACCTTTGGCACCTGTAATGCTTGAACGAAATGCTAAATTATTCACAGGATTGAAAAATATACATCATCTGAGTAAATATATGCTTTTAGCTTTTAAAATTTTACCGAAATACGTAAATCATATCCCTGCTGTGGTTCATATAGACGGTACTGCAAGAATACAAACTATTTTTAATAGAAAACAACACCCATTTTTATATGATTTGTTGGATTATTTAGATAGAAAGTATAATGTTAAAGCACTGATAAATACTTCTTTTAATGGTAAAGGTCAGCCAATTGTACATACCTGCGATAGTGCTTTAAAAACCGCGAAAAATATAGGATTAGACTATTTAGTTTGTCAAAATGATATTATTGAGATAAAATAGTTAACTTTGTAGAAAGTTTTATTATGATTTACTTATTTTTTGATACGGAAACAACCGGTTTTGGAGCTGATGCTCGTTTAGTTTCAATAGCATGGCAAATCTGGAATAATGAAAAATTTATTAAGCAAAAATATTTCATTATAAAACCTGAAAATTTTAAAATTCCAGCCTCTGCAACTAAAATTCATGGAATTACTACGGAATATGCTCTAAAAAAAGGTCAAAATCTCCGTAAAATTATGTTAGAATTTGAAAAAGATTTAAGAAAAAGCGATTTGTTGATTGCTCATAATTACAAGTATGATTATAGGATAGTTTTTAATGAGATGGATAGATTGAATATTAAGAGTGTTTTGCCCCAAAAGAAGTATTTTGATACAATGATAAATGGTCAAAAAATATTTCGTCTTCCTAAGTGGCCAAAGCTTTCCGAGCTATATTTTATGCTAATGGGGAAAGATTTTAATAATAAGCATAATGCCCAAGCAGATGTTAATGCAACTGTCAGAATTTTTTTTGAATTGAAAAAAAGAAATTTATTACCGAAAATATGAGAATAGTTAAAATTGCTACTTATTATAAAGAGGCATTGAATTTTTATTATTCATTGCATCCGCAAATAACCAAAAAAAGTTATAAGGAACAGCTTAGAGATTTATTGTATTTTCGTTTGGGATGGTCTGATTACTATCAAAAAGCTTTTAATAGACGCGGTTTTGAAGCTTATGAAATTATTGCAAATGCAATTCCTTTGCAAAAACAGTGGGCAAGAGAGCATAATTTAGAATACGATTTTTATAATGTTGTGTTAGAACAGTTAAAGGAGATTTCTCCGGAAATAATTTGGTTCCAAAACTCTTTTATTTTTCCTAAGGATTTTATAGAATATATACGTAAAAATCTAAAAGTTAAGCTAATAATTGGTAATTTGTGTTCCCCTTATACTGACGATTTTTTGCGGCATTTGAGTGTATATGATTTTATAACTACTTGTGCTCCTAATTTTGTTCAAGCATTAGAAGCTGTTCAGATAGACTCCATTTTGCTTTATCATGCATTTGATACTGAACTGTTAGACCAAATATCTGTATCAGATGATAAAAAGTATCAAGTGTTGTTTATAGGCTCCTTGATTAGTGAGGAGGGATATCATGTTCAAAGAATAAAATTTTTACAATATATTGTTGATAAGGGGCTTAATCCTATAATTTTTGCTTATGTGCCAGAAGCTTCGTTTATTAGCTATATAAAGAAATTTAGCTTGTATTTTTTTTCCAGAATAGCTAAAAAAATTGGTTTTGATAATCACTTGATACGGAAGGGGTTGAGTATAACTTCAATGCCTAAGTTAAATTTTTTATCTCCTAAATTACGTAAATTTATAAAATCTCCTGTTTTTGGCGTTCCTATGTTCGAAATGATAGGCAAGAGCATTATAACCCTTAATAGACATGGAGATATCCAAAAATTAGCAGCTAATATGCGAATGTTTGAAGCTACTGGTATGGGCTCGCTTTTGCTTACTGAAAATTTTCCAAATATTACAGACTTGTTTATTCCTGAAAAAGAAATTGTTGTATATAATTCTGTTCAAGAAGCAGTAGAAAAGATAAATTATTTACTTGAAAATCCACAAGTAGCCCGAAAAATAGCCAAAGCAGGTCAAAATAAAACCTTACGGGAGCATAATTACGACAATAGAGTTAAATTACTTATAAATGCTTTTGAAAAATACTTTTAGGATATTCATAAAAATTAAAAAATGTGTGGAATTGCTGGTTTTGTAGATTTTAGAGGTAAAATACAAAAGCCTGTTGAAGTACTTGTAAATATGTCTGAGGCTTTGCAAAAAAGAGGTCCTGACGACGAAGGTTATATTATTGCTTCTGGTAATGATATCCATATTTTTGGTGGAAATACTACAAATTTTTCTCACGGTTTGGAATTAAATTATTTGCCTGATAGTCATATCAATATAGCATTGAAAAAAAATATCCCTGTAAAAGTTGCAGCTTTGCATAGAAGGTTGAGTATTATAGATTTATCTGTTGCAGGGCACCAACCTATGGCAGACCCTTCTGGAAAATATTGGATAGTTTTTAATGGCGAAATATATAATTATCGTGAGCTTAGGCATTTTTTAGAGAAAAAAGGTTTTGTTTTCAGAACAAAAACCGATACAGAAGTCCTTTTGTATGGCTATATGTATATGAAAGAAAAATTTTTAGACAAATTACAAGGAATGTTCGCTTTTATGATTTTAGATATTGACCAAAATATGTTATTTATTGCACGTGATAGATTGGGTATAAAACCTTTATTTTATTTTTTTGATAAAAATGTATTTGTTTTTTCCAGCAATGTTAGGGCTATTCTAAAAAGTTCTATATATCAAAAGCAAATAAATTGGGAAGCTTTATGGCATAATTTTGCTTTTGGCTTTTCTGTAAAGCCTTTAACCGTTTTTGATAAAATTATAATGTTAGAAGCAGGCTATTATTTGAAAGTAAATATAAAATCAGGTGATATTTCGAAAAATCAATATTGGGAGATACCCGTAAATGCAGATATAATTAACGATTTTAATAGCGCCCTTGAACAATTGGAACAGACTTTATTTATGTCTGTTTCTGATAGACTAATTGCAGATGTTGAAGTTGCTTCTTTTTTAAGTGGTGGTATTGATTCTGGTCTTATTACTACCTTTGCAGATAAAAAACATAAGGGAATAAAAGCTTTTACCTTAACTTTTCCATCTTCCGAAGTGTATAATGATGAATTAGAACGTGCTCGTCTTACCGCTAAAAAGAATAATTTAAATCAGATAGAAACAGTTATAGACGCTAAAAATGCATTTGAATATAAACAGCGTATAATTGCAGGCTATGAGGAGCCTTTCCCTCAGTTTGGACCAACATTTTTACTTGCTAAAAAAGTAAAGGATAGCGGTATAAAAGTAGTTTTAAGCGGCTTAGGTGCCGACGAACTTTTTGCTGGTTATGCTTATTATGCTTCAATTTTCAGATGGCGTTTTTTGAGATATATTCAGCCAATAATGAAGTTATTACCTCCTAAGGATAAAAGAACAATGAAAATTCGTTTTAATAGGGCTATAAAAGATTGGGAAGAATTATATGCTTTAATGTTTATGAATATTCCAGATGAAATTTTGCAAAAACTTTTTTTGATAGACAAAAAATATGATTCCCTGTCCGCTTTGAAAAAATATCTAAATCCCAAGAGTTTGAAATTTCGTTCTGCTGTGGAGACTTTTAATTATTATGATTTGAAGTTTTATGTTGGTTCGCATAATCTTTATCACAGCGACCAATTTTTTATGGATAATTCTATTGAAGGCAGAGTGCCATTTTTAGATCATAGATTAGTAGAGTTGGCGTTTAAATTGCCAGATAGATTTAAAATACGTGGTTTTTTGGGTAAGCATAGAAAATATATTCTTAAAAAAATTGCTGAAAAATACTTGCCTTTTGAGGTTATTTATTCTCCAAAAACAGGTTTTAATATGCCTGTAATTCAATGGATTGATAATAAATTACATAGTTTTGTCAAAGATATTTTTTATCAGGTGAAAAAATTGCCATTTTTTAATTCCGATACTTTGGATTTTATTTACCAAAGTGGTATTCATTCTTATATTTGGCATATTATTATGTTTTATTTTTGGTATGAGGCATTTTTTATAAAAGAAGAATACTAAAAGTTTTATTAGTTTTAACAGTTTTACTTTTACTCTTTTGCGCCTTCTGAAAAAAGTATTCTTAAATATTTGCTAAAAACTTTTTTTTATGTATTTTGTGCTCAATATCCATAGTTTGTGCCAAAAATTTAAGCCATGATAACTTTTATCGTTTCAATTATTTTGTTGTTTCTGGGATACTTTATATATGGTAAATTCGTGGAGAGGGTCTTTGGAGCTGATCCCAAGCGTCCTACTCCGGCATATAAACTGCGTGATAATGTAGATTATATGCCGATGAATACATTTAAAGCATATATGATAGAGTTTTTGGATATAGCTGGTTTAGGTCCTGTATTTGGCGCTATTTTAGGAGCGGCTTATGGACCTGTTGCCTTTTTATGGATAATATTAGGTGGAATTTTTGGAGGAGCTGTTCACGATTATTTTTCAGGAATGATGTCTGTTAGACAAAATGGTGAGTCAATAGCAGAAGTTGTTGGTAAATGGTTAGGCATTAGTGCTAAGCAATTTATGCGTTTTTTTACTGTGTTTTTTATGATATTAGTAGGAGCAGCATTTATGATGGGACCTGCTAAAATCCTTACTGTTATGATTGGGAGTGTAAAAATTTTTGGTTATGAATTAACTGGAAAAACCTTGCTATGGTCTTGGGTAGGTATAATTTTTCTATATTATTTTTTAGCTACACTTTTGCCTATTGATAAAATAATTGGACGAATATATCCAATTTTTGGTTTAGCATTATTATTTATGGCTTTGGGGATAGGTGGTGTTTTGCTTATCCATGGACATGCTATACCGGAGGTTACTATTTCTAATTTGCATAATATGAAGACCAATGCAGAGCACTATCCAATTTTTCCTTTGCTTTTTATAACAATCTCTTGTGGTGCTCTTTCTGGCTTTCATTCAACACAAGCGCCTTTGATGGCAAGAACTATTAAAAATGAGAAACATGGACGTTTTGTTTTCTATGGAGCTATGCTTACAGAGACTTTTGTTGCTTTGATTTGGGCTGCTGCTGCAATGGTGTTTTTCCATGGGGGTGTTAAAGGTCTTAATGATTTCTTAACTCAACAAGGTGGAAATCCTGCAAAATTTGTCGCAGATATTTCCTCTGCTTGGCTTGGTAAAGTAGGAGGATTATTAGCTGTTTTAGGTGTTATAGCCGCACCTATTACTACTGGTGATACAGCATTGCGTAGCGCTCGTCTTATTGTTGCTGATTTTACTAAATTAAAACAAGATAAAATGTTAAATAGATTGGTAATCACTATTCCTATATTTTTAATTGCCTTGGCGCTTTTATTCATTAAATTTGATGCTCTATGGAGACTTATGTTTTGGTTTAATCAGATATTAGCTACTATTGTTCTATGGGCTATAACTGTATATTTAGCAAAAAAACATAAACTCTATGTTATAACACTGATACCTGCAATTTTTATGACAGCAGTCGTTGTTGCTTATCTATTCGTAGCACAGGAAACTCTTGCTATGAGTAAAACCCTCGGTTATACTGTTGCCTTACTAACAAGTTTAGTTATAACCGCTTTGTTCTTTTATTTCCATATTACTAAATATTCAAAACAAGAAATCGTTGAGGACTAAATGGAAAAAGATAAACAATTTGTTAGAGAAATTTTTAATGATATTGCTCCAAAATATGATTTTTTAAATCGTTTTCTTTCTTTTGGAATAGATAGATTGTGGCGGAAAAGGTTAATAAAAATTTTGAAACGTATTGGCTTTCAAGATGCTGTTATTTTAGATGCTGCAACAGGGACTGCTGATATGGCTATACAACTTGCTGCATTAAACCCAAAAAAAATTTTTGGCATTGATATTGCAGTTAATATGTTGAAAAAAGCACAAAAGAAAATAATTCGTAGGGGATTGCAAAATGTTATTGAGTTGAAGGAAGCCGATTCTGAGCATACTAATTTTAATAATGAGTTTTTTGATTTAATTACTTGTGTATTTGGTGTTAGAAATTTTGAAAATTTAGACATTGGATTAAGAGAATTTAACAGAATATTAAAAAAAAATGGATATTTAGCTATTTTAGAATTTTCTAACAAGCGAAATAAAAGCTTTGATTTATTTTTTAAGTTTTATTTTTCAAAAATATTACCGATTATCGGTAAAAAATTGTCTAATAACGAGATTGCTTATTATTATTTACCGAAGAGTGTGGAAGATTTTCCTTCTGGTGATGATTTTTGTCGGATTTTGCAAAAATACTCTTTTAAATGTATTCTAAGAAAAAAATTATCTTTTGGGGTTGTATATCTGTATATTGCAATTAAAATTCAATAATTTTAAAAATTTAACGTTATAAAAATACAATTAAAAACTTGATATATGAAAAAGTTTGCATCTTTATTGGTTTTGATATTTACTATTACCTCCCTTGGGGCCCAAATTAATGTGGATGGTAAATATCAATATCGGAAATTAACTGACTATAAAAAAGTTCATTGGGGATTTACCTTTGGAATAAATAAAGTGGACTGTAATATATATAAAAACGATAATTTCCTTTCTAATGATAGTATTCATTATTTGGGTATAGAAAGCTATTCAATTCCGGGATTTTTATTGGGACCTCTGGTTGAGTTTAAATTAGCTAAATATTTTGACCTTCGGATGCAATTAGATATTTCTTTTACACAGCGTAATTTTTATTACTATTTCGGTACTGCTCAGGACTCGTCCATTAAAACTGAGCAATTGAAAGTCCCATCGTCTTTCGTGGAGATGCCTATACTTTTAAAATATAAAAGCGCCCGTTATAACAATATGAGAATGTATCTCATTGCAGGAGGAAATCCCAGATATGATATTGCTGCTTTGAGAAAAAATATAAATGAAAGCACTATTAGATTAAATCCTTTGGACATAGCATATGATGTTGGATTAGGTATTGAGTGGTACCTCCCATATTTTAAATTATCCACTGAATTGAAATTTTCCCATGGTTTTATGGATGTTTTAAAGCATGATGGTAGCATATATGCTTTGCCAATTGATAAATTAAAAACGAACATATTTATGTTATCATTTCATTTTTCTTCATAACTTGAATTTTTAGTGTAAATATTTTTTGTAATTATTTTATAGTCAGTACTTTCGTAATATTAGTCTTGATTTTTATGTTCATCTTTCCAGTTATATATTTTTGCTTTTATCGAGTTTATTAGTTTTGTTCCTTAATTTATCCATCCAATAACGAAAGAATTTTTTTTACAATGTAAAATTTTAAATTCTATTTATAACTTTGCACAAAGTTATAAAAATGAAGCCCGTTTGGAATTTTATAATAATGCTCTTAATAACCTGGCTTGTTTTAGCTTTATATTCTTTTTCGGATGTAAAACTTAAAATAGGGAATATTGAAATTAAAAAGAGTGGTATAAAAGAATTTATACTTGGTGATACAACCCGAGAATTAGCCAAGATAGCCTATACTGAGCCTTACCATAAGAGAAAGATTGATAGTTCTAAACAAAAAATTTTGTTAATAGGAGATTCTATGCTTGAACAATTGAGATGGAAAATGAGAGATTACTGTGATTATAACGGTCATGAATTATATGTTGTAATATGGTATTCAGCACAGAGTAAATGGTACGGAGAAAGTGATACTTTAAAATATTTTATTAACAAAATAAAACCCACGTATATATTTTTAGTTTTAGGAGCTAATGAACTTTTTGTTAGAAATATAAAAACACGTCGTGCTAAATATATAATTAGTATCCTCAACCAAATAGGAAATATTCCGTATGTTTGGATAGGACCACCAAATTGGAAAAAAGATACAGGTATCAATGATTTAATACTTAGATTTGTCGGGAGTGATCATTTTTTTCCTTCATATAAAGTTAGTTTAAACAATCCTCGTTTTACTAGGTATAAAGATGGTGCTCATCCAAAACCACAAGCAGCCCAAATATGGATGGATAGTATTGCTGTGTGGGTTATGAAATATAGTGCTCATCCGATACTTATGAATAAACCAGATAAACCGGGGACTTCAAATATCAATAAAAGAACATACATATTACAACCTCTTAAATAACAATGAAAAAAGTTTCAGTATTTTTAATAACTGTTTTTGTATATTTTACTTCTTGGGGTCAAAACGCTCATAGTTTACTTAGAGATACGTCACTTATAACTTTTGAGCATTTTTTATACGATAGTATTTTTTACGGTATGCAAATTCATAAAGATACTACTGAACAGCGTATTCTTCTTATAGGCGATTCAATGGTAGGAGGACTTGCCTATCCTATGAATGCTTATTGTTTTTATAATGGGCATAAATTTTTAGCTGTATCGTGGGAAAGTGCTAATACAAAATGGTTTGCAAGAACAGATACTTTACAATATTTTATAAAGAAATTTCAGCCTACTTTTATATTTATTCTTTTAGGTGCTAATGAAGTTTTCTATGGCAAAAATTATGAAAACAAAAGAGGTAATGATTTAAAAAAAATAATACAAATCCTTGATTCTGTGAATATTCCATATGTTTGGATTGGCCCACCTAATTGGAATTACGATACTTTAATAAATCAAGTTTTAAGAAAATATTTAGGCAAGGATAAGTTTTTTGCTACATATAAAATAAGTTTATATAATAAAAGATTTAGGCGTTGGTCTGATCATATACATCCTGCATTTATAGGAGATAGCTTAATTATGGATTCTCTGGCTTATTGGATTAGTACAAAAAGTTTATATCCTATAAAATTAACCAAGCCCGAAAGGAGTTTCCTTCCTCCGAGAAAAAATCTTATTATTTTACATCCACTTTCCAGAAAAAAGCGGCGTAGATTATAATAATTATCAGCGCGACCAAAGACTTGGTAAACTGCTTAAATTTTTGTTATTTTTGCCAAAACGCTAATTATGGTCAAAAGAGAAAATATTCGCAATTTTTGTATTATTGCTCATATAGACCATGGAAAAAGTACACTTGCCGATAGATTATTGGAAAAGACAGGTACTATTGAAAAATTAGAGCAAGAACAGGTTTTGGATAATATGGATTTGGAGAGAGAAAGAGGAATTACTATAAAAAGTCATGCGGTTAGAATGGAATATGAATATGAAGGAGAAACCTATATTTTAAATTTAATAGATACACCTGGCCATGTAGATTTTTCGTATGAAGTATCGCGTTCAATAGCTGCTTCGGAAGGGGCATTACTTGTAGTGGATGCTACACAAGGCATTCAAGCTCAGACTATTTCTAATCTTTATATGGCTATTGAGCATGATTTGGAGATAATTCCTGTATTGAATAAGATGGATATGCCAACGGCTAAGCCTGAGGAAGTGAAAGATCAAATTGTAGATCTTTTGGGATGTGAGTACGACGATATCATTGAAGCAAGTGCCAAAACAGGTATGGGAATAGATGAAATATTGCAAGCAATAATTACTCTCATACCACCACCTAAGGGAGATGAAAAGGCTCCTTTACAGGCACTTATTTTTGATTCCGTATATAATCCTTTTCGGGGAGTTATTGCTTATTTTAGAATTTTTAATGGAACATTGAAAAAAGGAGATAGAGTGAAATTTTTTAATACCGGACGAGAATATGAGGCACAGGAGATAGGATATTTGACTTTGGGTTATAAAAGTACTGAAATACTTACAGCTGGCGAGGTTGGTTATATAATCTCTGGAATTAAAACTGCCCGGGAAGTACGAGTAGGGGATACTATTACCCACGTTCAAAATCCTTGTAGTGAGCCTATTGCTGGTTTTGAGGAAGCAAAGCCTATGGTTTTTGCTGGTGTATATCCTGTCGATTCAGATGATTACGAAGATTTACGCTCTGCTCTTGAAAAACTCCAACTTAATGATCCTGCTTTAACATTTCAACAAGAATCTTCATTGGCACTTGGGTTCGGTTATAGATGTGGATTTTTGGGTTTATTACATATGGAAATTGTTCAAGAAAGACTCGATAGAGAGTTCAATATGAATGTTATAACTACTGTGCCTAATGTTAATTATATTGTTCATACCAAAAAAGGTGAGGTTAAAGAGATACATAATCCCGCAGAACTGCCAGATCCAAAGTTTATTGATTATATTGAGGAACCATTTATAGAAGCTCAAATAATTACAATGACTGATTATATAGGAGGTATTATGAAACTCTGTCTTGATAAACGAGGAGTGCTTAAAAAACAGGAATTTATGACAGGTAATAGGGTAGATTTGATTTTTGAGATGCCGTTGGCTGAAATTGTATTTGATTTTTATGATAAACTAAAAAGTGTATCAAAAGGCTATGCTTCTTTTGATTATCATCATATTGGTTATAGAAAATCTAATTTAGTTAAGTTGGATATTTTGCTTAATGGACAGAGGGTTGATGCCCTATCAACTCTTATCCACGCGGATAATGCCTATTCTTTTGGAAAACGAATGACCGAAAAATTAAAAGAACTTATTCCTCGCCATCAATTTGATATTGCTATCCAAGCTGCAATTGGCTCACGGGTTATAGCTCGTTCTACTATAAAAGCTCTTAGAAAAGATGTGACTGCTAAGTGTTATGGAGGAGATATTACCAGAAAACGAAAACTACTTGAAAAACAGAAAAAAGGTAAAAAGAAAATGAAGCAAATAGGTAAAGTTAATGTGCCGCAAAAAGCCTTTTTATATGTTCTAAAAATAGATTAAATACAATTTATTTTAACTTTCTCAAAAGCTTTTTTTTCTATTTAATAGCATTTAAAAACAGCAATTTTTTTTATATTTTTATCTGTGAAATTAAAAAATTCATTGTTATGGATAAAACTAAGTTATTCTCAAAATTAGCTCAAAAAATAGATGAACACCGTCCACGTACCACCCGTCTTTTAAAAGAATTTGGCGATGTAAAAGCCGATGAAGTAAAAATTAGACAAGTCATAGGTGGTATGCGTGGCATAAAATGTCTTGTCACGGATATCTCTTACTTGGATCCTTATGAAGGTATTCGCTATCGTGGTATGACGCTTCCGGAAGTATTTGAAAAGCTTCCTAAACCCAAAGGAAAACAATATCCATATGTAGAGGGATTGTTTTATCTATTACTTACAGGGGAAATTCCCACTGAGGAAGAAGTATTGGAAATTGTGGAGATATGGAAGCAAAATCGTAGATTACCACAATATGTTATTGATGTGTTAAGAGCCCTTCCTCGTGATACGCATCCTATGACAATGTTTTCAGCTGCTGTATTGGCTATGCAAAGAGAGTCAAAGTTCGCAAAATTTTATAAAGAGGGTTATAATAAATTGACTGCATGGCAATATATGCTTAAAGATGCTATGGAATTATTGCCTAAGTTGCATGTTATTGCTGCTTATATATATAGAATGAAATACAAAGGAGATATACATATACCAGATAATCCTGAATTGGATTTAGGAGGAAATTTTGCTCATATGATGGGAATTCCTGAGCCTTATGATGAAGTTTCGCGTATGTATTTTATAATTCATGCAGATCATGAGAGTGGTAATGTATCTGCTCATACAGGCCATCTTGTAGCTTCTGCTCTTTCTGATTTGTATTATGCTATAAGTGCGATGCTTGACGGTTTAGCAGGACCTTTACACGGTTTAGCAAATCAAGAAGTACTTCGCTGGATACAGGGTATGGTACAGAAATTTGGTGGAGATAGATTACCATCAGAAGAGGAAATGAAGCAATATATTTGGGATACTCTCAATTCAGGACAAGTAATTCCTGGTTTTGGACATGCTGTACTTAGAAAAACAGACCCACGTTATATGGTACAGCGTAATTTTGCATTAGAACATCTTAAAGATGATTTACTCTTTAAGTATGTAGATATGTTATTTAAGCTTGTTCCACCTATATTGCAGGAGCATGGAAAAGCAAAAAATCCTTGGCCAAATGTTGACGCTCATTCTGGTGTTATACAATGGTATTATGGATTACGTGAATATGAATTTTATACAGTATTATTTGGTGTAGGAAGAGCTATTGGGGTTTCATCAAATATTATTTGGGATCGTGCATTACTTTATCCTATTGAGAGACCAAAATCTATTACTACCGATATGCTTGAAGAAATTGCTGGTATTAAGTAATAAACTTAAAATTTATTGGAGGCTGTTTTTGGAAAAGTTAATACGAGGCTGTCTAAAAAGTCCCCCTCTGTTTGTAATCAGAGGGGGCTTAGGGGGAGTAAAATATTGAATACCAGTAAAATAACTGATAAATATATTTTTAAAAATTATTCAACCCTTAAAAAGATAACATTTTAAAAATCAATAGGTTGTGTTAGTGACAATTTTTTATTTTTGACTTTTTGGTCATCCCCTGTTTTTATATTCAAAGTATTTTTCCTGTATTTACATTATTTTTTCTCAAAACGTGTTTATGTGCATTATAAGAAGATCGTACTAATGGAGCACTTTCAACATATTTAAAGCCTTTTTCTAAACCGATTTTTTTGTAATAATCAAAAATTTCTGGTTTTACATATTCTGCTACGGGTATATTTTTAGGGGTAGGTTGGAGATATTGTCCGATTGTTAAAACTTCGCACCCTGCATTTAAAAGGTCATCCATAGTTTGTAAAACTTCATTTATAGTTTCCCCTAATCCGACCATAATACCGGATTTAGCCACCACAGAGTATTTACTAATAATTTCTATGACTTTTAAGCTTCTGCGGTAAGTAGCTCTTGATCTCACTTTTGGAGTAAGTCTTTCTACTGTTTCCAAATTATGAGAAACCACATCTGCTCCTGCTTCAATGACCAATTTAATTAGATTTTCATCAGCATCAAAGTCGGGAATTAAAGCTTCTATTGTAGTATCTGGATTAAGTTTTTTGATTTGTTTTATTGTCTCTGCCCAATGTCCAGCACCTTTATCTGGTAAATCATCTCTATCAACAGAAGTTAATACGCAATGTTTTATACCTAAGCTTTTTACGCTTCTTGCTACTTTTATAGGTTCTGTTTTGTCTGGTGGTAGTGGTTTACCTGTTTTTACGGCACAGAATCGACAAGCTCGTGTACATATATCGCCTAAAATCATCAATGTAGCAGTTCTGTGATCCCAGCAGTATCCTAAATTTGGGCATTTACCGCTTACACATATAGTATTTAGTCCATTTTGTTTTACCAGTCTATTGACTTCGGTAAAATTATATGTATGGGGCAGTTGGATTTTTAGCCAGTCAGGTTTCCGTCTTGTTTTCATTTTCTTATATTTGACTGAATACTATAACTTTTTCTAATTTTCCTTCTTTATCCATAATTGGGACGAAATTTTCGTTTATAAATTTATTTTTTCCTTCGACTATATATTGGATTGTTGTATATACGGTTTCTCCTTTTTTTATTCTATCCCAGATTTTTTTATAGTTGCCTAAGTTTATGAAATCACGGCTTAGGAATTTAGAGTGTTTATTTCCTATAATTTCCTCGACTTTTACATTGAGTAGTTGAGCATATTTATTATTAGCAGTTAAGTAATCTCCGTTTATACTAAGTTCATAATAGGCGATAGATTTATTCAGGGCGAAGAATAAAGTTTCCAGAGTTTTTTGTTTATTTTTTAGCTCATTTTCATATTGAGTTTTTAATTTTTCTATTTCTTGTATTAGTTGTTTTTTCTTTTGTTCTAATTCTTTATTTTTTTCTTTTTCTTGCATTAAGAGGGTTTCAATTTCTTTAAGTTTAGCTTCTATTTTAGCAACAGCTTCGCGAGCTTTAACTTCCTGTTCAATAAGTTTTTCTGTTTGTATTTGTCGTTCTTTTAATAGTTTTTGTGTATTTATATTTATTTTAAGTGTAGCGATAGCAGCAGCGATTGTTTCTCCTATTTTTTCAACGAATTCTATTTTATATTTTGGATATTCTTCAAATGAAGCTAATTCAATAACTCCGTATTTTTCTTCATTTACGATAAGAGGGGTTAATAAGATAGCTTTTGGTTTATCAGAGCCTAATCCTGAGACAATTTTTATGTAGTCTTGCGGAACATCGTTCATATATATGCTTTGTCCTTCATAGAAACATTGTCCTACCAAAGTTTCTCCAATTTTTATTTTTTGTTTAATATATTTTTCTCTATCATAAGCATAGAATGCTTTTAGTTCTAAGTATGGTTCTTCTTCATTTTCGTCATTATATATGTATATACCACCTAAAACAGAGTTTGTATAGTTTACTATATGTGCAATTACTTCTCTAATTAATTTATCCATGTCATTTCCAGCGTTTCTGATAATTTCGTTGATTTCAGCGATACCTTGCGAAATCCAGCTTCTTTGAGCGTTTTCAATTCGTCTGAGTTCAGCTTCTTTTTGAGCTTTGATAAGGTTATCCCGCATTTTTAATAGAGCGTTTCCAAGTACGTCGTCTTTACTGAGTGGTGTAAATTCTGTGTCAAATTTATTTGCACCAATTTGCAGAGCGAAATCAGATATTTTTTTCAACCCTTCTACTAAGCGTTTAAGTGCTGCGCTCATACGTCCTATTTCGTCTTTTGATGTTTCGAGTTTTATCTCTGGCAATACTCCTAAACTCATTGTTTCTATTATATCTGTAATTTTTTGGAGTTTTAGCAATCTTCGTCTTAATATTAGGAGGATTATTACAGTAATTATAATGAAAAAGATGGAGATATATACTGTATATACTTTGAAATTTTCAAACATTTGAGAACTTTGTTCTAAAAATTCTTTGAAATGTTGTTCTTGTATATTTAGTAGTAAGTCAATTTGTTTAACTAATCTTTTGTTTAATTCTACAATTTCTCCATTTTCTCTTATACGAGGGAGGATAAAGAACATCACTACGGGGTTGTTATAATCGCTATATTGTGTTAATTCTTTCATAATTGCGTAGTCTTCATCTATGATACTATCTAATGTAAAAGAAAGCTTATAGAAAATAACCTGTTCTTCTTTTGACCATTCACGGGCGTAAAATTTTAGCTGTTGTCTTAACTGGGGAAGTTCTACATCTAAAATTTTTATAAGTTCTTTTTTTGAGGCAGCAGCTGTATCTCTATCGATAAATACCCAGTTTTTCATAAGAGATTCGGCTCGGACAACTTTATATTTTAAATGGTTTGTTAGTTTAAAAGAGGTTAAATGGATTTTGTAAACTTTTTTGTCTAAGTAGAATTTTTTTTCGAACTGGAAATAGTTGAAAAAGGTGAATGTGATAAAAATTAGGTCTATAAAAAGCAATCCTAATATTATGTTAAATAATAAAACACCTTGTTTTTTCTTTTTTGTTTTTATTTCATTCATTTTATTATGATTTTAATGATAAATACTTGTAAAACAAAGATATTATTTTTTTTTTTAACACTAAAAATTTTCTTTTATATTAAAAATTTTTATATTTAAATTCAAGATATGCGACAATATGTAGCAAATAAAATTTATTATCTTTTTTTAGGTTTAATAGTTTTAGTTATAATATGGTTGCACGTTAGTGGATATTTATCAGTTAATTATTTAAATGAAAAGTTTTCAAAATTTGGTTATGCAATAGGTATAGTATTTTTTATAATTGCTACTTTTAGGATTTTTCTTTTAATACCGCATACAACTTTTGTAATTCTTGCCTTATTATTATTTCCGGGAAAATTTTGGCTTATCTTTTTTTTATCAGTGATAACTCTTTTTACTTCTGGGTCTTTATTATATCTTTTAGGAGACAAGATAAAGATACTTAATTTTCGCAATAATCCTAAGGTTGAGATTATAAAGCATAAATTAAAAGAAAAATTTGATAAATATGGCATTTTTATTATTGCGTTGTGGTCTATTGTGCCAATTTTTAATAATGATCTTTTAATTTACAGTGCTTCTGTGCTGCATATTAAGTATTGGAAGTTTATGGGTATCGATGTTTTATTTCACGCTGTGTTATATGCTATTATTATATGGGGCAGTTCTTTGTTTCCTAACATAATAAAATTTTTATAATGAAAAAGTTAGTATTTTTTGTATTATTTTTTTCAATTGTAATTGTTGTTTTTGGTCAAACAAAACCTAAAAATAAAAGAATTGAGAGACTTTTCAAAAAAGCTTTATCTGCTTATACATTGGAGTATTATGATCAAGCAGAACGTTATTGTAAGAAGGTAATTAAACGAGATAAACATTTCACAGGAGGTTATGTATTATATTCTCAGATAGAATTTGATCAAGGGCATTATTTAGAGGCTATAAAATACATAAAAAGAGCGATTAAAATAGATACAAATTATGCGCAGGCTTATATTCAAGCGGCGGAATATTATTTAGCTGTGGATTCATTAGATATTGCTAAAAAATATGCTTTACAAGGATATAGATTATCTCAAGACGAGAATATTAAAACTTTGGCATTAAAATATGTTAAAATAGCTGATTTTAGGCAATATCAATATCAGCATCCGCAAAAAATAGTTATGCATAGACTCCCTAATTCAATAAATACTACCGCTGATGAATATTTCCCTACTATATCTGCTGATGGTTCAGTTTTATACTATACTCATAATGATGGCAATGAGGACATATATTTTTCTTTAAGAGTGAATGATACGGATTGGACAGAAGGTATGAGTCTTTCTCCGATGTTAAATACAGAATATTATAACGAAGGCGCTCATACTTTTACTTCTGATGGTAAGAAAATTATTTTTACCAGATGCTTTAATAGTTGTAATATATATTTTTCAGAAAAGAAAAATGATATATGGACGGAGCCTGTAATATTTCCTTCTACAGTAAATATAGCACGCTGGAATACGCAACCGTGTATATCATCGGATGGACGTACTCTTTATTTTGTTAGTAATAGTCCTAAGGGCAAAGGGGGAGCAGATATTTGGGTTTCACATTATTTAGGTAATGGTCGATGGTCTAAGGCAGAAAATCTTGGGGATAGTATAAACACAGATAAAGATGATATGTCTCCTGTTATAAGTTTTGATAATAAAACGTTGTTCTTTGTTTCAAATGGAAGGATAGGAATGGGAGGTTTTGATATTTATATGGCAAAAAAGGATTCAAATGGAGTTTGGCATAGTCCTGTTAATTTAGGTTATCCAATAAATAATAAATATGATCAATTTAGACTTATAGTAGATCATACGGGTAAAACTGCATATATTAGTTCTTACACGGATAGTATTTATAAGCTTGATTTATATTATTTTACTTTGCCTAAGCCTTTTCGCCCTACTCCTACTTTTACTTTAAAATTACATGTATTTGATGATATTACTCATAAAAAATTAAAAGCGAATATTTTGGTTATTGATTTAAAAAATAAGGATACTGTTTTTACTGATTATTCAGATTATTTTGTGGTTCCATTGCCGCAGAAGGGTATTTATGCTGTTGATGTATTGCCTCCTAAGGGGTATTTATTTTATTCAGAGAATATAGATTTACGGTCTCTATCAGATACAGTATATACTTTTGAGAAAGATTTGTATATAAAACCGATAACTAAGGCAAGTAAGATAATTTTGCAGAATATACTTTTTGATTTTGATTCTTGGAAATTAAAATCGGCTTCGTATTCAGAGCTTGATAAGCTGGTTTTATTTTTAAAGAATAATCCGAAAGTAAAAATAGAAGTAGGCGGGCATACAGACAATAAAGGTTCTTCTGACTATAATATGGAGCTTTCAGAGAAAAGAGCTAAGGCAGTTGCGGAATATATTATTTCAAAGGGAATAGATCCCCAGAGGGTATCGTATAAAGGTTATGGATATACTCAACCCATAGCAGATAATTCTACTGAAGAGGGTCGTAGATTAAATCGGCGTACAGAGATAAAGATTATAATGCACTGATAATTAGTAAATAATATTTATTTAATAAACTAATAGTTTTAGAGAATTAATTATTATTTAAAGAGTTGAGTTATTCTTTATTTTTAGTGTCAATGCAAATTGTCACAGGTCCATCATTTTCAAATTTAAGTTTCATGTATGCACCGAAAAGTCCTGTTTGGACTTTTTTAGGCACAAGGCGCTTAACTTCCTCTATAAAAGCATTATATAAAGGTATAGCAATTTCCGGTGGTGCAGAATGGGAATAAGAAGGCCGAGTACCTTTTTTGGTGGAAGCGAATAAAGTGAATTGGCTTACTATCATAATTTCTCCGTCAATATCTAATAGAGATTTATTCATTTTACCTGTTTGATCATTAAAAATACGCAGATTCACAATTTTTTTTGCTAACCATTGTATATCTTGTTGAGTATCATCTTTGGCTATCCCTAATAGAACAAGGATACCTTTGTTAATTTTTGAAAATTCTTTATTATCAATAATTACGGTACAGAAATTGACACGTTGTATTACAGCTCGCATTTTTATATTTTTGTTGCAAAATAAACAACTATTTTTAAAGAATTTATCTAAAAATAAAAAACCATGAGAAAAATTGTATTTTTATTTGCGCTTATTGCATTAGTCGCAATATACGGTTATGGACAAACTACAGAAAGTAAAACTTCGTCAATCCCTGCAATAGAGATAAAGGATATTGAAGGAAATCCTTTTAATACTTCAGAGATATTGAATAATAATGGGCATCCGGTAATAATTGACTTCTGGGCTACTTGGTGCAAGCCTTGTATCAAGGAGTTAATGGCTATTGATGATGTTTATGAGGATTGGCAGGAGGAAACTGGTGTAGTTTTGTATGCTGTATCAATAGATGATGCCAGAAGTATGAATCGCGTAGCTCCTTTTGTGAAAGGTAAAGGTTGGAATTACAAGATATTACTTGATCCGAATGGAGATTTTAAAAGAGCTATGGGAGTTGTGGATATTCCTCATACTTTTGTATTAGACGCAGATGGTAATATAGTTTTACAGCATACTGCATATAATGAAGGAGATGAGGAAGAAATATACAATAAGCTCATTGAAATTACACAGAAAAAACAGCAAAAATGATTAAAAAAGTTTTTATCTTTTTGATTATAACATCTTTGTATTTCAATTTAATAGCTCAGGTTCCTGGGGGTAGCATAAATGGTAATTTTCAGATAATAGGACAGACCTATAAAGATGATACTTTAATAAATGCTTCTAAGGTACCGGAATATCTCCGTTTGAATTCTTATGCTAATGTATATTATAGAAATAAAAATTTTACCGCAGGCATAAGATATGAGGGCTATTTAAATACTTTGAAGGGATATAATCCTAAGAATGACGGTTTTGGTATTTCTTATTATTTTCTGGAATATCAGAACAAAAAATTTGATTTTACATTTGGTAATTTTTATGAGCAATTTGGAAATGGGTTGATACTTAGAACTTATGAGGATAAAAATATCGGATATGATAATGCAATTAATGGGGTTGATATTAAATTTTATCCTGTAAAAGGAATATATTTGAAAGGTATTATAGGCCGGGAAAGGCTATCGTTTTCAAAGAATACTTATGGTTATTCCCATACAGTTTTTAAGGGCTTGGTCAGAGGTATGGATATTGAAATTTCACCTAATGAATTGATAAATAAGAATATATCTACAAATTGGCTTTTAGGTTTTGGTATGGTTAGTAAATATCAACCGCAGCAGCAGGAGTATATAACAGTTAATGATACTACACTAAAATTAGGTCTTCCGAATAATGTTTCTGCTTTTTCCGCCAGAATTAATTTTGGTTATAAGGATGTTTCTTTTTCCACTGAATATGCATATAAAATTCCGGATCCTTCGGCAGATAATGGTTATATATATAGACCGGGTCATGCGGTTTTTTCCAATATAACATACGCTCGTAAAGGCTTAGGTATTCTTTTTTCCACAATATTTATAGATAATTTTTCTTTTCGTGCAGATAGAAATGCTGCCCTCAATGATTTGAATATAAATTATATTCCTGATATAACCAGAAATCATACATATAGTTTTGCGGCGATGTATCCTTATGTTTCTCAAAATATATCTGAGGCAGGTATAGCAATTGAGATAACAAAAAAGTTTTTACGTCATACATTTTTAGGAGGTAAATATGGGACAAATTTATCAGTTAATTATTCTCGTATGCATGATTTATACAAAATTCCTATAAAAGCAGATATGCCAATAGGTGCAAAAGGTACTTATGGTTATTTTATAGATACCCGTAAACTTGGTGCTCTTTTATATCAAGATTTTAATATTCAGGTGGATAAAAAAGTTTCAAAACATTTTAAATTCATTTTTTTGTATCAAAATTTATTTTTCAATTATGCAGTGCTTCGGGGCAAACCGGGACATCAGAATGTATATGCAAATACAGTCGCCTTAGATATGACTTATAAGTTTAATTATAAGCATTCTCTGCGCACAGAGCTCCAAACTCTGCAATCAAAACAAGATATGGGTTCGTGGGTTATGGGACTTATAGAATATACAATAGCACCACACTGGTTTTTTACTCTTAGCGATGAGTATAATTATTCCAATCCTTCTTCTAATGAAGCTCATTATTATAATGGAGCTTTTGGGTATAAGTTTAATTCTACAAGGATACAATTAGGATATGGTAGGCAGCGAGAGGGTATTATTTGCATAGGAGGTGTATGTAGAGAAGTCCCAGCAGCAAATGGATTTAATTTTGTTATTTCATCAACTTTTTAAAAATAGGATATGAAAAGAGCTTTGATTTTTATAGTTGTATCTACACTGTTTTTAATTGTAGCTTGTGATTACATTAAGCCCTCTTTTGATGGCATATATTACACCACTGATACTCTTTCTACTGGCAATAATAATACTAATGACACAATAACTAATAGTTTTGATACAACAAAGAAAGTTTTGCTTATTGAATTTACAGGGATACGTTGTACAAATTGTCCAGATGCACATGATATAATCCACTCCTTAGGTATGCAGTATTCTGGGAAATTTATCTCTATTTCGTTTCATGGAACATCTTTGGCGAGGCCAGTAGGTGAATTCTCTAATGATCCTGATCTTAGAACAGAGGAGGGTAATCAGATTATTTCTGATTTTGAGATTAATGAAATTCCACAGGGTATGGTTGATTATTTTGAGAAGTCTAAGCTTTCATATAAAGATGAATGGACTTCGCAAGTAGCTCAATATGTTAATAATGCTTCTTTATTAGGCTTTTCTATTACAAATGATACGGTTAATCATATTTTGAGTATTACAGTAAAAGCATTATCTTCAATACCAGAGCAGACCAGACTATGCGCATATATTCTTGAAGATAGCATTATTACGCGTCAGGCTACAAATGTTAATCCTGGGTATATTGATGGCTATGTGCAAATGAATGTGTTTAGAAAAGCTATTACAGATGTTTATGGAAATATAATTGGAAGTTTTGAAGCTGACCAAGAAAAACAATTAAGTTTATCCTATTCAATAGCAGCAGATTGGAAACAAAAAAATTTAAAATTTGTAATTTTTGTATATAGACCCGATAATGGTAAGATTTTAAATTCAACTTCAATTCATTTTTAATGAAAATATTGAAAAAGATTTATTCTTTACATATTCTTTTGCGTATAGCATTATATATTTCATTTCTTTTCGTAATTTGGTTAATTTTTTATTTATGGCTAAAAAAACTACCAGTAGTCTATTATTTTTACGAGGAAGGTTTTAGATTTTTGTCTATTTTAACTTTAAAAACTTCGCAATTTTTTTTGGGGATTTTGGGATATAAAACAGAGGTATATGCTAAAATAATTAAGATTGGAGCTTCTTATGGCGTGCATTTAGATAAAGGGTGCTTAGGACGAAATACAATTTTAATTTTTGTTAGTTTTATTTTAGCTTACCCTGGTGATGTGAAGTCAAAAATATGGTTTATACCCTTAGGCATATTTGTATTTTTTATTTTAAATGTACTTCGCATTTCAGCATTAGTAATTATAGACTATTGTTGTCGCGAGTATCTTGATTTTAATCACCACGCTACTTTTAAGATAATAACATATTTAGCTATATTGTTGATGTGGGTATTTTGGATTAAAAAATATGGCAGTAAAGAGTGATTATTTTCCTATGCAGAAGTTTTTAAATATATTTCCTAATATTTCATCGGTGGTAATTTCTCCGGTAATTTCACCAATATAATGCAGTGCTTCTCTAATATCTTGTGAAATAAATTCTTGGCTTATGTTATTTTCAATAGCTTTTTGTGCTCTTAACAGAGCGTTGAAGGATTTTTGGAGGGCTTCATAATGGCGGGTATTTGTTAATATTACAGGATTATCTGCAAATTGATTAAAGTTTATTGCATTCAGAAGGGCTTTTTCCAGTAGATTGATATTTATTCCTTTTTTGGCTGAAATTTCTATAATTTGTGCGTTTTTATGTTTTATCTTAGGAATATTTTTTACTTTATCAATTTTATTTATGGCAATGATGATTTTTTTATCTAAAAGGATATTACTTAATTTATCCAGTATTGTTGAGGTTTCCGGCTTTTGGGCGTCAATTAGAATTATAACTATTTCAGATTTTGAGATTTTTTCTTTTGTTTTTTGTATGCCTAAGTTTTCTATTTTATCAGTTGTTTCTCTAATGCCAGCAGTATCTATAAAGCGAAACATTATACCATTTATTGAAATTATATCTTCTATTGCATCGCGGGTAGTACCCGGTATATCGGAGACTATTGCTTTATCTTCTTTGAGTAATAGATTTAATAGTGTGGATTTTCCGACATTTGGTTCACCTACAATAGCGACGGGTATTCCATTTTTTACGGCATTTCCGTAGTTAAAAGAATCTATGAGATTTTTTATTTCGGATAGAGTTTTCTCAATCAATGAATGAAGTTGTTGTCTATCTGCAAATTCTACATCTTCTTCTGCAAAATCCAGTTCTAATTCCAGGAGAGATACGAAATCAATTAGCTGTTTTCTAAGATTTTGTAGTTTTTTAGAGAAATGACCTTTTAGGTGGTTGAAAGCCATTTTTCTTTCGGCTTCTGAGCGAGCGGCTATAAGATCGGCAATAGCTTCTGCTTGTGATAGGTCTATTTTACCGTTTAAGAAAGCTCTTAATGTAAATTCGCCCGGTTCAGCCATTCTGGCGCCGGCTTTAATTATTAGATTTAGAATTTTCTGTTGAATATATAATGAACCATGGCAAGAAATTTCAATCATATTTTCGCCGGTATAAGAATGAGGAGCAATAAATTTTGATATTAAAACTTCATCAATTTGTTCTTTGCCGTCAGTTATGTATCCGTATAATATACGAAATCCTTGAAGTTCTTTTATTTTCTTATTTTTAGGGGAGTAAAAAATTTTTTCTACTATATCAAAGGAATTTTCTCCCGAAACTCTAATAACAGCAATGGCTGCATTTTGTCCGCCAGTGGCAATAGCAGCTATTGTATCTTTATATTTTTGTAGATTAAACATCTGGAAGTAATTTTTTTATTTGGTCGGCTATATCTTTTGCTACTTCTTTTTTTTCTTTTAATGGGAAAGGAATTTCTTGTCCATTTGGGAATATGATTGTTATTTTATTTGTATCATATCCGAAGCCAGCTTGTTTGTCATTTAAGGAGTTTAATACTATAAAATCAAAGTTTTTTTCTTTAAGTTTTTTTAAAGCATTTTGTTTTTCATTATCTGTTTCAAGAGCAAATCCTACGTTAATTTGATTATTTCTTTTTATTTTACCAATAGCAGCAGCAATATCTGGTGTTTTTTTAAGTTCAATAATTATTTTTTCCTCGTTTTTTTTGATTTTTTTATTTGCAACGGTTACGGGGGTATAATCTGCGACGGCAGCACTTAGGATTGCTATGTCGCATTTGGGGTAGAGTTCTATAACTTTATCGTACATTTGTTTTGCTGAAATAACTCTATATATATGCACAGATGGATTATCCAATGTTATGTTTACGGGACCAGATACCAAATGTACAGTAGCGCCTCTATTTGCAAATTCCTCTGCTAATGCATATCCCATTTTACCAGAGGAATGATTACCTATAAAACGTACTGGGTCAAAATGTTCGTAAGTTGGTCCGGCTGTGATTAAAACGTTTTTATCTTTGAAATCATTTTTGGTTTTAAAAAAATTGCGGATTATATCCAGAATTTTTTCAGGTTCTTGCATACGCCCTTTGCCATATAGTCCGCTTGCGAGTTCTCCTTCTGATGGCTCAATAATATGATGACCTCGTTTTTTTAATACACGTATTGCCCGTATAGTTGCTGGGTGTGAAAACATATCCCTATCCATAGCAGGTGCTATGAATACAGGGCTTTTATTAGATAGGTAAACTGTTAAAAGATAATTATCGGCAATTCCGTATGCCATTTTGGCTATAATATTAGCAGTAGCGGGTGCTACTAAAAAAATATCGCTCCATAGAGCTAAATCTACATGATTATGCCATTGACCTGTATTTTTATTAAAAAATCCCGTATAAACGGGATTTTTGCTTAGGGTTGATAGTGTTAATGGACTTATAAATTCACGAGCGAAATCTGTCATAATTACTTTTACTTCCGCGCCTTCTTTTACAAATAATCTTATTAGAAAGGCACTTTTATAAGCAGCAATTCCTCCTGTTATTCCCAGTAGTATCTTTTTGCCATTAAGCATCTTATTCTTTATCTTTATTTGGATATCTCCATTGAAGTCTATCTTCCAAATATTCTGCAATAGCTATACTTGTGGGTTTTGGCAATCTTTCGTAATATTTAGAAATTTCTATTTGTTCTCTATTTTCAAAAATTTCTTCTAAGTTATCAGTGTAGGAAGAAAATTCTTGCAATTTTTCATTTATTTCTTCTTTCATTTCAACTGAAATTTGATTTGCTCTTTTTGACAAAATAACAATAGTTTCATAAAGATTACCAGTTTTTTCCTCTAATTCAGAGAGATTGTATGGTACAGCGGAGGTTTGAGCTTTTATTTTTTTGTAATCCATATTTATAGATTTTTTATTTTTTTCAGAGAGTGTTGGTAAATTTTTTCTAATTCTTTGGCATATTTGCCATTTGGGTAATATTCTTTATATGTTAGATATTTATCAATAGTTTTTTGAAAGCGTTCTTTTTGTTTAGTTCGTATGCTTCCCATTGCGTATAAATAGTTAGCTTTTGTTTCGTAATATAAAATATCTTCGGCAAATGGAGTATTAGGATAATCTAATAATGCATTTTCGAGGGCTATACCAGCTGCTTTATAATAGCCTAAATCAAAATATAGTTTAGCGTTCATAAAGGCTTTTTTCTCTAATTTATAATTTAGAGCGTCAACTAAGGTATTGCATGAGTCTACAAATTTACTATCTGGATATCTTGATAGAAATATCTGAAACTGAGTAATTGCATCTTTGGTAGCTTCTTGGTCTAAACTCCAACGAGGCGATTCTAAATAATAGCAGTAGGCACTCATAAATAGAGCTTGTTCTGCATAAGAGCTTGTCGGATATTCCTCAGCAAATTTTTTGAAATAGTGAGCAGCTATTAAATAGTCGCCTATTTGATAGTTGCACATTGCATATAGAAAAAAAACTTCTGCTCCGTGCTCTTTTCCTTTTTCATGAGGAATTAATTGTTCAAATAAGTCCATTGCTTTGCTGTATTTCCCTTCTTTGTAATATTCTTTTGCCTTACGGTATTTAAGACTATAATCATCTGATTTTAATACTCTATCAAAAGATTCTTTATTGCATGATGACAGAAATAATATTAACAAAAGGATATATATTATCCTGATTCTCAATAACATAAGTTAAGAATAATGATTTTTTTAAACCTTACAAAGGTAAGAAATTTTTTCTAAAAATCAATATTATTTTTAGGGAATGGGAAATTTATAATTTGATATTCTTTGGTTTAAGTTCTGATATGAATTGTTGTTTTGAATTTGGTTTTGCTTTTAAATTTATAAATAAAGAAGGGATGTATCCAAAAAGTAATGATGTTATAATTTTTTATTAGCTTTATAGAAAATTTTTTATTTTAAAGATGATAATACGGTAAAAAATTATAAGAAAATAAAAAAGGGGAGCATTTTTAGACGCCCCCCGTTTGTTTTTTTATTTAACTTTTTCAGGGAATTTAGCTTTTAGATATTTATGCATACCTGCGGCAGCTCGACGTCCATCTCCCATTGCTAATATAACAGTTGAACCACCGCGCGTTATATCACCCCCTGCAAAAATATCTTCTACGGAAGTTTGTTGATCTTCATTAACAACAATAGCTCCCCAGCGGTTAGTTTTTAATTCTGGATAAATTGAAGGTATTAAGGGGTTAGGAGATACTCCAATAGCAACAATTACAATATCTGCATCTATTTCATATTCGGAGCCGGGTATAGGTATAGGACGCCTTCTGCCGGAAGCGTCAGGCTCACCGAGTTGCATCTTTTGAACAACTACTTTTTTGACCCTTCCTTGTTCATCAGCAATGTATCGTACAGGATTTGTCTGGAATATAAATTCTACGCCTTCCTCCTCAGCATGTTTAACTTCTTCTTTTCTGGCAGGCATTTCAGCTCTTGAACGGCGGTATATTATCATAGCTCTTTTTGCACCTAAACGCAATGAGGTTCTTACTGCGTCCATAGCTGTATTGCCAGCTCCAATAACTGCTACATTTTTGCCTTTTACTTCTGGTATAGGAGTGTCATAATCTTCTTTTGCACCTCCCATTAAATTTACACGTGTAAGAAATTCATTTGCTGAAAGTATATTGATACTATTTTCTCCGGGAATATGCATAAAACGTGGCAGTCCTGCACCTGTTCCAATGAAAAATGCTTTATACCCTTCTTCTCTTAATTGTTCTATTGTCTTTGTTTTACCTATTACGAAATTCGTTTTAAATTTTACTCCCATTCTTTTTAAATTTTCTATCTCAAAGTCAATTATTTCATTAGGCAGACGATATTCAGGTATTCCGTATTTTAATACGCCGCCTATTTCGTGTAGAGCTTCAAATACAGTTACATCATATCCTTCTCTTGCCATATCAGCTGCCCAAGCCAAAGAAGCTGGACCAGAGCCAATTCCTGCCACTTTTATACCATTACTTTCTTTGACTTCTGGTATAGCACTATCTCCACTTAGTCGCTCATAATCAGCTGCAAAACGCTCTAAATAACCAATTGCAATTGGCTCTTTCTTTAAAGTTACAGTGTAAAAACATTTGCTTTCGCATTGTTCTTCTTGTGGACAAACACGACCACAAACAGCAGGTAGGGTATTATATTCTTTTAGAACTGCAATAGCACCTTTAAAATCTTTGGCTTCTATTTTCTTTATAAACTTAGGGATATTTATATTTACTGGACAGCCATCAACACAAGTTGGATCTGGACAATCCAAACATCTTTGAGCTTCTGAGATTGCCATCTCAACTGTAAGCCCGATATTGACTTCTTTATCAAAGATATGACGTCTTTCCTCGGGTTCTAATTCAGGCATTTTAACCCTCGGACGAGAGGTTCTTTCTTTGGCTTTCATTGATTTACGTAGCTCTACTCGCCACGCTTCCGATCTTTCTTTTTTATAATATGCTAAGTCTTTCATTGGTTTGCTTTTTTTTGTTAATTGTTATGCAGTTTGTTTCTTACGATTTTTAAGAAATTGTTCATAGGCTTTTACTTCATAATCTTTATATGCATTCAGACGTTTAAGCATTTCGTCAAAATCTACTAAATGTGCATCAAATTCAGGACCATCGACGCATACAAATTTTGTTTGACCACCTACGGTTACTCTACAAGCACCACACATACCGGTGCCGTCAACCATAATAGTATTCAAACTCGCTATTGTATGAACATTATATTCTTTTGTTAATAGTGCTGCAAATTTCATCATAATGGCAGGTCCTATAACCACTGCTTCGTCAACTTTTTCTCTTTTGAGCACTTCTTCCATACCAGCTGTTACAAGACCTTTTTTTCCGTATGAGCCATCATCGGTCATTATAATTACTTCGTCAGAGAATTCTCTCATTTCTTTTTCCAAGATAAGAAGCTTTTTAGTTCTTGCAGCTAAAACTGTTATTACACGGTTCCCTGCTTTTTTAAAGCCTTCAACAATTGGTAATAAGGGAGCGATACCAACTCCTCCGCCAGCTGCTAAAACTGTTCCTACTTTCTTTATATCAGTAGCTTTCCCTAAGGGCCCTACTACATCAAGAACATAGTCTCCTACTTCTTTATCAATAAGTTTTCCAGAAGTAACACCTACTTCTTGTACAATTAAACGAATTGTTCCTTTTTCTAAATCTGACTTAACTATGGTTAAAGGTATTCGTTCTCCTTTTTTATCCACACGTACTATTACAAAATGTCCGGGCTTGCGATTCCTCGCTATATCCGGAGCTTCAATATCCATTTGGACGACCTTCTCCGATAAAAATACCTTATCAACAATTTTGTTCATAATTGAATTTTTTTGTAGTCCCAAAGATATATTTTCTATTTTTCATTAGAAATAATTTCGGAAATGTAAAAAATATCTTTTAGTTATTTATGCTTGACTATCAATATATTATATTGCTGTTTTTTTTTATAAAACTTTATTTAGACATTAAGAAAAATTTTTTTTGTTTTAAAAAAACATATTTTTAACTTGTATTAAAATTACGCCTTTAATGAAAAATCTAATTTTTAGATTTTTGCTGATTTTTATCATTTTTTATATAAGTTTTTATATTTACATTGAACTTTGTCCTTTATGTTACGATAATCCTAATAATACTAGGTGGTATTTTCTAAAAGAAATTTTAACTAAAAAGCAACAATATGTTGGGAAGCCTCAACTTTTATTTTTAGGCGATTCAAGAATAAATGCAGCTATTGATTTTAAAAAAATTCCGCAAGCTTGGTCTTTGGCAACAGGTGGTACTACTCCCATAGAGAATTATTATTTTTTAAAAAGATTTATTGAGCTTTATGGGAAGCCTAAATTAGTAATTTTATCAATCTCGCCACGTTTTTTATCTGAAAAATATGCTTTTTGGCCTTATGCTGTTAGAAATGATTTTTTTAATTTTAATGAATATAAGGAAATTTTTAGTTATGTAAAAAAATATCCTAACGATACGATATTTTCTAATTTTTTTTGGGGGAAAATTATACTCTATAAACTTCATTATCCTGCTTATTATCAATACGATATATATAGAAATAAAGTTTTTTTTGCTTATGCTAAGAATAAAAAATTTATCAGAAGGATGATAGAAAATAGAGGAGGCAGACCTATTCCAAATTTAAAAGATAGTTGTTCAGAAGCTAATTATGAAACTCGTTATAAAAACTTTCACCCTTCATCAATTTTAACGGCATATTTGTATAAAATGATAGAGGTATGTCAAGATAGTAATATTGATTTTGTTTTTATTGCTATGCCTATGAATAGGACGTCTGAGAGGTTATTAAAGCCTTTATTTGTAAAAAATTATGTTAATTTTATGCGAAAAATAAAAAGCCACTACCCACAATTTTTAATTTCCGATACATTATATTTTTATCCAGATTCTTTATTCGGCGACCCTTCTCATTTAAATGCAAAAGGTAAAAAAATCTATACAGAGTTTTTTCGTAATTATTTGAAAATTAACGGCTTATTGGATTAGTTGATGTATTATTTATTTGTGCTTGGTATGCTGGACAAGGAGGTTTTGTACTACGACAAGATTGAGCAAATAGTCCTAAAATTATTCCAAAAAGGAGTATTATAGCTAATTTTTTCATTGTATTTGTTTTTTAGATTATAAACGTTTTTTTTATAAATCTATTTTATTTACGATACATTTGTTTTATATAATCTTGATATTTTGCTTTAATAACTCTTCGTTTTAATTTCAGAGTTTGAGATAGTTCACCAGTTGCTGGAGTCCATTCATCAGGTACAATTTTAAAAGTATTTATTCTTTCATACGAAGCAAATCTTTTGTTAAACTCGTTAATTTCTGATTTGAATAGTTTGATAACATTTTTATTTTGAATAAGTTCTTTTTTATCCTTAAATGAGATATTATTCTTTTTAGCCCAATTGATAACAGCTTCAAAATTAGGCGATATTAATGCACCTGCAAATTTTTCACCTTCTCCTACTACCATAGCTTGTTCTATATAAGGTGATTCTTTTAAAGTATTTTCTATCATCTGTGGTGCGATGTATTTGCCAGTAGAAAGTTTAAAGATTTCTTTTTTTCTATCGGTTATTTTAAGGAAGCCATCTTCGTCTATTTCGCCTACATCACCAGTATGAAACCATCCATCTTCGTCTATAACTTCTTTTGTTTTATCAGGAGCTTTGTAATAGCCTAACATTAAGTTAGGACCTTTAAAAAGTATTTCTCCGTCTTGTGCGATTTTTAGTTCAATTTCTGGGCCTATTTTAGGACCTACTGTTCCTATTTTTACGTTTTTAGGAGGGCGTCCATTGACGCAAATCACGGGAGAAGTTTCTGATAGTCCATAACCTTCTCTTATTTGTATTTTAGCTGCCCAGAAAATTCTATTTAAGCGTGGATTTAATGCAGCTCCTCCTGATACAATAAATTTGACATTTCCTCCGAAAGCTTTTCTCCATTGTGAAAAAACTAAGCCGTCAACCATTCCCAATTGGGCTTTGTATAATAATCCTTTATTAAAATCAAATTGTTCTGCTAATTTTAGTGCATAAAAGAATATTTTTTGTTTCATTGGAGGCAATTGTTTTGCTAAGGATACTATTTTGTCATATATACGTTCTAATACTCTTGGTACTGAGGCAAATACGTGGGGTCTAACTTCTTTAAGGTTATCAGCGAGTTTATGAAATCCTTCTGCATAGTATATTTTGATACCTTTATATTGCATTACGTAATTAACAACTCGTTCAAAACTATGGCATAGAGGTAAAAAGCTTAATGATCTATCGTTATGAGTAATATCAGACATAATTTCGTCGAGTCTTTGAATCTGATATGTAAAATTCCAATGCGATAACATAACGCCCTTAGGATCTCCTGTTGTTCCTGAGGTATATATCATTGTAAAAAGATCATCGGGTTGTATTTTTTCTTTTCTTTTTTCTAATTCCTCTGTATTATTGCTTTCGAGACCTAATTGCATAAGGTCTTTCCAATTTTTCGCTCCTTCAATTTGGTCAAATGTATATATATGGCGAATATTTTCGTTTTTTTGTGCTATTGGGGCTAATTTTTTGTATAGAAATCTGTCAGAGACAACAAGCATTTTGCCGTCGCTGTGTTTAAAGATATATTCAAAGTCCTCTACTGTTAATGTTGAATATATAGGTACATGTACCAAGCCAGCCATAGCTATACCCATATCCAAAAAATTCCATTCAGGTCTATTATTTGATACTGTAATTATTTTTTCTCCCGGTTGATATCCTAATTTGATAAGACCTTTGGCGAGGTTTGTTGCAAAATATTTATATTCTCGTAATGTGTAAGGTTTCCATTTTTTATTTTCTTTTGCTAAAAATATCACATTATCTTTTCCAAATTTTTTTTCAACAATATCAAGTATATCAAAAATTTTAATTTTTTTCGGATAAGCTTTCATAGGAAAAAATTTTGGCTAAAATATAAAAAATTGGAAAATAATAAAAATGATTTTCTTTGAAAATTAAAGTGTTATCTAAATTTAAGTTTATTTACATAAATGTTAAAAATAAGTAATGTATAAATTTTAAAAAAATAAATCGTGAAAAAAATGCGATTTTATTTGTTTATTAAAATATAAAAAAATATAACTTTGTTTCCGAAAAAAATACTTTAATTGAACTACCATGGGAAAACCAATTATTGAAGAAAAAGATCATGTAATCATCAAATTTTCAGGTGATTCAGGGGACGGTATGCAATTTACCGGCTCACAATTTTCTGAGACATCGGCATTTATGGGGAATGATGTTGCCACTTTTCCGGATTATCCTGCCGAAATACGAGCTCCCAAAGGAACTGTCGGCGGTGTTTCTGGTTTTCAATTGCATATAGGTAAAATTGACATTGAAACACCGGGGGATTATGCCGATGTTTTAGTTGCGATGAATCCGGCTGCTTTAAAAGCAAATTTAAAATGGATAAAGAAAGGAGGAACAATTATATTGGATAAAGACACTTTTACAAAGCGGAATTTACAAAAAGCAGGCTGTGAAGAAAATCCACTTGAAACAGACAAATTATCAGATTTTTATGTAATAGCTGCGCCTATAACAACTCTTACGAAAGAAGCTTTAAAAGACATGGGATTGGATAATGCTACTGTCTTACGTAGTAAAAATATGTTTGCTTTGGGAATTGCTTATTGGTTATTTAATAGAGAGTTAAAATACACTGAGCAGTTTTTGGATAAGAAATTTGCGAAGAAGCCACAAATTGCTGAAGCAAATAAAAGAGCTTTAAAAGCTGGATATAATTATGCTTCTTCAATAGAATTGACAAGAGCATACATTATAAAAAGAGCACATATTGAGCCTGGAACATATCGACATATTAATGGCAATACTGCAACGGCTTGGGGCTTATTAGCAGCTGCGGAAAAAGCAGGTTTGCAATTATTTTTAGGTTCGTATCCGATTACTCCTGCTAGTGAGATTCTACAAGAGATTGAGGCAAGAAGGGATTTAGGAGCCATAGCTTTTCAAGCGGAAGATGAGATTGCTGGTATTACCACAGCTATTGGTGCTGCTTTTGCAGGTAATTTAGCTGCTACTTCAACTTCCGGACCCGGTTTAGCTCTGAAAACAGAAGCTATCGGTTTAGCTGTAATGGCTGAATTGCCTATTGTAATTATTGATGTGCAAAGAGCTGGTCCGTCAACAGGAATGCCTACAAAACCTGAGCAAGGTGATTTACTTCAAGCATTATATGGACGAAATGGTGAAAGTCCAGTTGTCGTATTAGCTGCAAGTAGTCCTGCTAATAGTTTTAGATATGCGTATTTAGCTGCTAAGATAGCTCTTGAAAATATGGTGCCAGTTATATTGCTCACCGATGGCTTTATTGCTAATGGGTCTAAACCTTGGAAAATTCCTTCTATGGATGACTTGCCTCCAATAAATCCTCCTTTTGTAGATCCGGAAAAAGATTTGCCTTATGAACCATATAGACGTATAGAAGGCACATTTATAAGGAAATGGGCTCCTGCTGGTACCCCAGGATTTGAGCATAGAATTGGAGGTTTGGAAAAAGAGGATATTACTGGTAATGTGTCTTATGATCCTGAGAATCACGAAAAAATGGTTAAAATAAGAGCTAAAAAAGTAGAGGATTTGAAATATAGAACTGATATTATTCAACCATTAGAGATTGATGGAAATAAAAAAGGAAAGCTTTTAGTAGTTGGATGGGGTAGTACCTATGGTCATATACATACCGCTATAAATGAATTAAGAAAAGAGGAAAATTTGGATATTAGTTTTACTCATTTTCATTTTATAAATCCTCTTCCTATAAATACAGAGGAAGTTCTTTCTGGATTTGAAAAAATACTTGTTTGTGAATTGAATAATGGACAATTTTTCCACTATTTACGTTCTAAGTTTCCGCAATTTAACTATCTGAGATATAATAAAATTCAAGGTTTACCTTTTACGGTAGTTGAATTAAAAGATAAAATTAAAAAAATATTGGAGGGCTGAAAAATGACTGAACAAAAATATACATTCAAGGATTTCCAAAGTGATCAAGAAATCCGTTGGTGTCCCGGGTGCGGCGATTTAGCTATTTTAAGAGCCGTACAAAATGCTATGGCTAAGATTGGGAAACCCAGAGAAAAATATGTAGTAGTTTCTGGTATTGGGTGTTCATCAAGGTTTCCGTATTATATGGCTACTTATGGATTTCATGGTATACACGGTCGCGCAGGTGCTTTGGCTTCCGGTATTAAAGTAGCTAATCCGGAGCTTAGTGTTTGGCAAATTACCGGTGATGGTGATGCTTTGGCTATTGGTGGTAATCATTTTATCCATGAGATACGAAGAAATCTTGACATAAACATTATTTTGTTCAATAATAAAATTTACGGTCTTACAAAAGGACAATATTCTCCTACTTCTGAATATGGACAAATAACAAAGACTTCCCCATACGGTACTATTGAACATCCTTTTAATCCAGGAGAATTAGCTATTGGGGCTGGTGCTACTTTCTTTGGTAGAGGTATAGATGCTAATATGAATGAAAACATAGAACTATTTATTGAAGCTGAAAAACATAAAGGTATATCGGTTGTAGAGGTTCTCCAAAATTGTGTGATTTTTAATAATGGCGCTCATAGCTATTATACCGATAAAGCACATAAAGCTGACAGACAATTACACGTCAAGCACGGAGAGCCTTTAATTTTCGGTAAAGATAGGGACAAAGGTATTATACTTGATAAAGAAACTGGACTTATTAAAGTTGTTAAAATAGGCGAAAATGGAATTACAGAGAAAGATATTTTAGTTCATAATGCAAAAGACCCATCTCCTTTAATTCATTATCAATTAGCAGCTTTAAAAGATCCGATTGTATTAGGAGTAATTAGAGCTGTGGAAAAGCCGACTTATGAGGAGGAACTTTATAGACAAATAAAAGAAGTTCAAGCTAAGGCTAAGATTAAAAATATGACAGATCTTCTCCACAGTGGTTCTACATGGACTGTTAATGAATAAATTTCATGCGTTTTTATTTTTATGCTTTATAAACCCTCTCTGATTACTGCCAGAGGGGGTTTTTAGCTTATATAATTGAGTTTTGTCCTGAAGTAAGTTTACAGTCTCACCTCAAAATGAACTTTCAGACTAAA
>CAZWVR010000010.1:0-20867 GCA_964637235.1 uncultured Bacteroidales bacterium
ATCTTTTATCTTCTGCCGTAAGAGCCCAATTCCACACACAACAAGGATTGCGACTAATAGATACCTTGTTCTCCTTTTTTCTCTCTTATATGTAAGAACCCAATTCCACACACAACAAGGATTGCGACTGAGGGAAGAAAGTCATATGGGACAGACCTAATAAGTGATGGCAGAAAACTTATAACTATTTTTTATTGAAAAATTCCCTTGTTTTTGTTATCTTTGCTAAAATTCATTTATGAGTGAAAGTATCCATAAATTTTCTCACGATAGTTTTTTTAAATATCTAATGGAGGATAAAGAAAACGTTAAAGACCTTATACAAGCAACTTTGCCTAAGAACATAGTAAAAAAATTAGACCTTACAACCTTGCGTAAATTAGATACTCAAAGGGTCACAGCAGACCTAAAAATAACTTTCGCAGATGTAGCATATAATTGTAAATATAATAACAGAGACATAACTTTGGCATTCCTTTTTGAACATAAAAGTGATATCGTAAATATGCCTCATTTACAGTTATTGACATATATGCTTGCAATGTGGAGAAATGAACAAAAAAATAATAAACAATTAACTCCGATTATTCCATACATATTCTATCACGGCAAAAGAAACTGGCACAAGTGTTCTATGCAAACATATTTCGGAAAAATTGACAATGTGATAAAAATATTTATACCAGATTTTGATTATATATTATTTGACACGTCAAACTTAACTAATGATCAGTTGAGAGAATTATTTAAGCGTTTACCTATGCAGATAGGTATTTTTATGATGAAAAATATTTTTGAAGCGCAAAATTTAATAGAAAATCTAACTTTGTATATCGAAGGAATAATGGGAAGTAGAGATTTAGATGAATTATATCGATGGCTAAAAACCAGTTTATTATATGCAATGGGATATGTCCAAGAAAACCCAAAAAAAATAATACAAAAAATGAAAACACTATCACCAAAACTTGCTCAACAGGCTAAAAGTGCATTTGATATGCTATTAGAAGAAGGTATACAAAAAGGGAAAGAGGAAGGAAAAAAAGAGGAAAAATATGAAATAGCTCGCAAAATGTTATCACTCGGCATGGAAATGGACTTAATAATGAAACTTACAGAATTAACTTATGAGGAGATTATACGCTTAAAACAAGAAATGCAAAACAACAACTAATCTTAGGGCATATAGTAACGATGAAGAAAACTGCTGCTGAATAATTTTATACACAGATTAATTTTAAGGGGCATTCCAAAACAACAAGGATTGAGGTAATAAAGACACAGCCATTTGGCGTAAAACTCACTGCTCAGGATATTTTTCCAATACAACAAGGTATTATGCTTTGCATACAGACGCGCAGCGTAAGGGCGGAGGCGGGTTAGCCGCCGAAGGCGAGCCATAGTAGGCGTTTGCGGGCGGAGGCTGAGCGAGAGCGAAGCCCCACGCACCGCAAAGCGAGGTGAGGCGTAGGCAAACGTGCTGACAGGCGTTAGCCTGCTGCCGCTTTGCCTTGCCGAGCCGAGCGATTACGCCTACTTGGTGAGCCACAGGCGGATACAAGCCGTAGCCCGACCCGAGCGAGCTGCCCCAGCAGCGAGCGAGGGATACGCCCTAAAATTTAATATCCCTTCCCTACTTATCTTGAAAAAATTTTTTAATTTTTTTTACAAAAATATTTTGCATGCAAAGTATTTTTTTTTATATTTGTAAACAGAAAAGATGAAAAATTGTGAAACTAACTCAGACCATAGAATTTTATATCAAAAAGACCTCATTAGCGCTTTCAAGGATGTATAATGAATTAGCAAAAAAATATGGGCTAACCCAAACAGCAGGATATGTCCTTATGTATGTTCATAAAGAAGGAACACCGACTACACAGCTCGCATATTCTCTGGGAATGAAGGAATCCAGTTTAACACGACTGTTGAAAAAAATGGAAAATAAGGGCTTAATAAATCGAATAAAAGACCCGACTGATAAACGAATAATAAGAGTTTTTCTGACGCCAGAAGGAGTAGAAAAACGGAGACTTATAAAAAAATATGTTCTTGAATTCAATGAAAAAATCATGAAAAATCTTGGCGAGGAAAATATTCAAAAATTTTATGAAATATTAGATTACATCAATGAAATGATACAAAAGCAAGTAGTTTATCAAACCACTATAAAACATTAGCATTATGATACGAAGAATCAACAAAGTTGCAGTGCTGGGCGCAGGAGTAATGGGCTCAGCAATTGCCTGCCATTTTGCAAACATCGGCTTAGAAGTGCTGCTATTAGACATAGTACCACGCGAACTTACCGAAGAAGAAAAAGCAAAAGGTCTGACGCTTCAAGACAAAGTTGTCAGAAATAGAATTGTAAACGAAGCTCTAAAAAAAGCGCTCAAAACAAAGCCCTCTCCTATTTACAAACAAGAATTTGCTAAAAGAATTACTACCGGGAATTTTGAGGATGATATGCCTAAAATTAAAGATTATGACTGGGTTATTGAAGTTGTTGTTGAACGTTTAGATATCAAACAAAAAGTATTTGAACAGGTTGACAAATACCGCAGAGAAGGTACTATTGTATCGTCTAATACATCCGGCATTTCTATCACAGAAATGGCAAAAGGAAGAAGTGATGATTTCAGACGTCATTTTTTGGGAACTCATTTCTTTAATCCCCCGCGTTATTTACCTCTTTTGGAAATAATACCGCATCCAGAAACTGATCCTTCTCTGATTGAATTTATGAGTGAATATGCCTCAAAATTTCTGGGTAAAATACCAGTAATTGCAAAAGATACTCCTGCATTTATTGCTAATCGCATCGGTACTTTTGCAATAATGGAACTTTTTAATCATGTTAAAGAATTCGGACTGACAATCACTGAAATTGACAAACTTACTGGAACTATAATAGGCCGTCCTAAATCAGCAACATTTAGAACAGCCGATGTTGTAGGACTTGACACTCTTGTCCATGTTTCAGAATATATCAAAAATAGTACTAATGACGAACGTAATGATACTTTCGCGATACCAGACTACCTACAAAAGATGCTGGAAAACAAATGGTTAGGTCAAAAATCTGGACAAGGCTTCTATAAAAAAGTCGTTGAAAATGGACAAAAGAAATTCCTAAGCATTGACTTTGAAACTCTGGAATATAAAGAAGATCCAAAACCTAAATTTGATATCTTTGAAAAAGCAAAACCTATTGAAGATTTACGCAAACGCCTTCCTGTTTTATTATCTGATAAGGGCAAAGTAGGTGAGTTTTACAGAAAAACATTTTACAGCACATTTGCATATTCATCAAACCGTATTCCGGAAATTACAGACGAACTCTACAAAGTTGATGATGCTCTTAGAGCCGGTTTTGGTTGGAAACTTGGACCTTTTGAATCATGGGACGCTCTCGGAGTAGAAGACACTGTCAAAAAAATGGAAGAATACGGATATAAACCAGCTCAATGGGTATATGATATGCTATCTGCCGGCTTCAAAACATTTTACAAAATACAAAACGGTAAAAAATATTACTACGACATACACAAAAAAGATTATTTAGTAATTCCCGGACAAGAAGGCAAACTCTCACTTGAAATACTTAGACCTACTAATGTTATATGGGAAAACGATGGTGCCTCTATATTTGACTTGGGTGATGGAATTCTTGCTATTGAGTTCCATACTAAAATGAACACCATCGGCGGAGAAGTATTAACAGCCCTCAATAAAGCATTAGATCTCGCAGAGGAAAAGTACAAAGGTCTGGTAATATATAACGAAGGAGACCACTTTTCAGCAGGTGCAAATGTAGGTATGATCTATATGTTAGCAGTAGAGCAGGAATGGGAAGAGCTGAATATGGCTGTACGTTGGTTTCAGAATACAACAATGCGGCTACGCTACTCCTCAATACCAGTAATTGCCGCACCTCACGGAATGACTCTTGGTGGTGGTACGGAAATTTGTATGCATTCCGATAAAGTTATTGCTCACGCCGAAACATATATGGGACTCGTTGAGTTTGGTGTAGGACTTATCCCCGGAGGCGGCGGAACAAAAGAATTTGCTCTAAGACTCAGCGATGAACTAAAACCCGGAGACGTCAGAATAAACGCTTTTCAACACCGTTTCCTTACTATTGGACAAGCCAAAGTCTCTACATCTGCATACGAAGCATTTGACTTAGGATATCTACGCAAAGGCATTGACGAAGTTATTGTCAGCCGAGCTCACCAATTAGCTTATGCTAAACAAGTAGCTCTGTTAATGTATGAAAAAGGATACTCTAAACCAGCTCCACGCAAGGATATAAAAATACTCGGAAAAGAAGCTTTGGGATTTGTATATGTCGGTGCAAACGAATATACAGAAGCTCATTATATGTCTGAACATGATAAACTTATAGCTCAGAAACTCGGCTGGGTAATGGCTGGTGGAGATATCTCCCAAGCTATGACAGAAGTCTCTGAACAATACCTCTTAGACCTTGAAAGAAAAGCATTCTTAGAACTCTGTGCCCAGAGAAAAACTCTGGAACGTATGCAAAGCCTTATTACCAAAGGCAAAATAATAAGAAATTAAAATTTTTAACCCTGAAAACAATAAAATATGGAAGCATATATAATCGGTGGATATAGAACAGCGGTTGGTAAAGCACCGCGTGGGACATTACGTTTTACACGTCCCGATGATATGGCAGTAGCTGTCATAAAAAAACTTTTGGATGATTTCCCTCAAATAGACAGATCTCGCATTGATGATATTGTCATAGGAAATGCATTCCCAGAAGCAGAACAGGGTATGAATATGGGACGTCTTGTCTCACTTATGGCTCTTGAACAAGTTGACGTCCCCGGTTCTACTGTAAATAGATTCTGTGCCTCTGGTCTAGAAACAATAGCTATTGCTACGGCAAAAATACGAGCAGGCTTAGCTGATATTATTATAGCTGGTGGATCGGAATCTATGTCCCTTGTATCAATGGGAGGCTGGCGTTTCGTCCCTAATTACGAAGTTGCTAAAAAACACCCTGACTGGTATATGTCTATGGGGTTAACCTCTGAAATGGTAGCCCGTGAATATGGAATAAAACGTGAAGAAGTTGACGAGTTCGGTTATAACTCACATATGAAAGCAATCCGTGCTATTGACAATGGATACTTCAAAGATCAAATAGTACCTCTGAAAATTACAGAAACCTATTATGAAGACGGACAAAAGAAAACTCGCGAGATAATATTTGATACAGACGAAGGACCACGCCGCGATACTTCAATGGAAAAATTGGCAAAACTAAAACCTGCATTTGCTCCTGATGGAGTTTCTACCGCAGGTAATTCCTCGCAAACATCTGACGGAGCCGCTTTTGTAATGGTAGTATCTGAACGTATCTTGAAAGAATACAATATAAAGCCTATTGCAAGACTTATTGATTATCAGGTTGCTGGCGTAGAACCTTATAAAATGGGCATTGGACCAACAAAGGCAATTCCTAAGGTGTTGAAGCATTCTGGTATGAGCCTTGCAGATATTGACTTGATAGAACTTAACGAAGCTTTTGCTACGCAATCATTAGCTGTTATTCGTGAGCTTGACCTAAATCCAGATATTGTAAACGTCAATGGAGGTGCTATTGCCCTTGGGCATCCACTGGGATGCACAGGTGCTAAACTTACAGTTCAGATACTCAATGAATTGCGTCGCCGTAACAAAAAATATGGAATGGTTACAATGTGCGTCGGAACAGGACAAGGTGCTGCTGGTATCTTTGAATTATTATAAATAAAAATGGGGCTGTCTTATTGTCTCTATTGCCATTTGACAGTCCCATAATTAAAATTTTAATAAATTGATAATCAGATATTTATATATAATCCTAAAAACTTAACCTAAGACTTAACACTAAATTTCAAAATAATAAAACTAAAAAACATTAAACTATGTCTGAAAAAAGAACACTAAAAGGTGGTGAATTCCTAATCAAAGATGTTGATTATAAATCTGTCTTTATCCCTGAGGAATTTAACGAAGAACAAAGAATGATAGCCCAAACATGTAGGGACTTCACTCAAACAAGAGTAATTCCTACTGTTGACCAACTTGAAAAACATGACTATGAACTACTGACCAAACTTCTGAAAGAAGCCGGAGAAATGGGACTTTTGGGTATTTCTATACCAGAAGAATATGAAGGTTTTGGACAAAATTTTGTGACTTCAATGTTGGCAGTGGAAGAAATGGGAAAAGGATTTAGCTTCGCCGTTGCATATTCTGCCCATACCGGTATAGGCACACTCCCTATTCTATATTTCGGCAACGAAGAACAAAAACGTAAATATCTGCCCAAATTAGCTACCGGAGAATATATCGGCGCTTATGCTCTTACAGAACCACAAGCTGGCTCCGACGCAAATGCAGGTTCAACAAAAGCTACTCTTAGCGAAGATGGCAAGTATTGGATTCTTAACGGTAGCAAAATGTGGATAACAAATGCAGGTGTCGCAGACCTTTTCATAGTTTATGCAAAAATTGACGACGACAAAAACCTGAGTGCATTTATCGTTGAAAGAAATACCCCCGGCTTCACAATAGGTGAAGAAGAAGAAAAAATGGGTATTAAAGGTTCATCTACCTGCCAAATATTCTTTGATAACGCAAAAGTTCCAGTAGAAAACCTCTTGGGCGAAAGAAATAAAGGCTTTAAAATAGCTTTGTATATCTTGAACCTCGGAAGAATAAAACTCGCAGGTGCTACTATCGGTGCGGCAAAAGCTACTATTGACGCATCTGTTCAATATGCTACCGAAAGAAAACAATTCGGGACACATATCGCAAACTTCGGAGCTATAAAACATAAGCTCGCTGAAATGGTTATTAGAACCTTCGCAAATGAATCCTTAACTTACCGAGCCAGCCAAAACATTGAGGATGAAATAGAAGCCCTTATTGCAGAAGGAATGGAACGCGATAGAGCTTATATAGAAGCTATCCGCCAATTCGCAATAGAAGCCTCAATAGCAAAAGTATATGGCTCCGAAGCTCTTGACTATGTAGTTGACGAAGGAGTACAAATACACGGCGGTATGGGTTATTCCGCTGAAATGATGGTAGAACGAGCTTACCGTGACTCTCGTATCAATAGAATTTTTGAAGGTACAAATGAAATTAACCGCCTCGTTATAGTCGGTGAACTCCTAAAACGCGGTCTAAAAGGTGAACTTGATCTATTGAAACCTGCATTAGCTGTTGCTGACGAACTTATGCAAATACCTGACTTCGGAACCGGCTCAGAATCTTATTTTGAAAAGAAACATAAACTCGTTAAAAACTTTAAAAAAGCTATATTACTCGTCGCTGGTGCTGCTCTTAAAAAATTCGGCGATAAATTCCAAGATGAACAAGAAGTAATTATGAATCTCGCTGATATGCTTATCTACACCTATGCCACAGAATCAACTCTCCTGAGAGTAGAAAAACTCGCTCAAATGTATGATGAAAATAGATTACAAATCTATAAAGATATTTTAGACGTTCTCGCCTATGATAATGCTTGGAGAATATGGAAACTTGGAGTTGACGCCGTAAATGCATTCGCAAAAGGTGATGAACAACAAGCCCTCTTAATGGGTATGAAACGATATACAAAAACTGAACCTGTTAATGTAAAAGAAGCCCGTCGTAGAATCGCTGATAAACTTATTGAAGATCGTAAATATAACTTCTAAAAAAGCTATTAAAAACCGCAGTCTCAATTTTTTTGAGGCTGCGGTTTGCATTTTTAACAAAAAATTTTATATGAAAAATGTAGACTTTGAAAAAATTTTTAAAAGTAATTTTAAACTAAAATTGTTCTTTTTATTCAATATGCCGATTGCTTTATTTGCCGGGATTAAAATTTTAAAATTCAACGAAAAGAACGCTTCTGTATCAGTACCTTTTAATTATTTTACAAAAAATCCATTTCGTTCTATATATTTTGCGGTACTAAGCATGGCTGCCGAACTATCAACAGCTGTTCTTATATTACTTGCTATAAATGGTCTTAAAAGACCTTTTTCTAGTCTTGTTCTTAATATGAAAGCTGAATTCACAAAAAAAGCACGCTCAAAAATAATTTTTACTTGTAATGACGGCCAAATAATAAGAAAATCTATTGAAGAGGCTCACAAAAACAATGAACCAGCAACAGTCAGCGTACAAACATTCGGAGTGGACAATCAAGGTGATACTGTTGCTAAATTTACTTTTACATGGACATTAAAACCTAAATAAATAAAACTATGGAACTAACAAGAAATTTTGACATTCTTTATCAATTAAAAGAAAAATATAACGATGTTTTTCAACTCTCTGTAAAAAGAAAAGGCAAATGGGAATACTTCTCCGTAGAAGATTACATACGCAATGCTGAATATTTTGCAATGGGACTTTTGGAAATGGGCTTCAAAAAAGGAGACAAAATTCTTACAATGTCTAATAACCGCCCTGAATGGAACTTCATTGATATGGGCATGGGTATGATTGGGGCTATCCATGTACCTGTCTATACTAATCTACACGAAAATGAACTGCTCTATATCATTGAACACTCCGAAGCAAGCTTGATAATAGTCTCTTCGGCTGAATTCTATCTAAAAATAAAACCTCTTGCGGATAAAGTGCCCAGAGTACGCGAAGTATATATGTTTGACGAAATTGCAGGCGTGCCAAATTGGAAAGAAATAGTTGACTTAGGTAAAAAAAATAAAGACAAATGGCAAGAAAAATTAAAAGAAATTCAGCAAAATATAGACAAAGATGACTTGCTATCAATAATTTATACCTCTGGAACGACAGGAAAGCCCAAAGGAGTTATGCTCTCTCATTACAATTTTATGTCTAATGTCCAAGCAACAATGCCCCGATATATACTGAAAGCCGGGGATAAGTATATGAGTATCCTGCCTATATGTCACGTCTTTGAACGCGAAGTAAATTATATGGTACAAGCAAAAGGCATCTCTATATGCTATGCACAAGCAATAGATACATTCGTCAATGATATTAAAGAATGTAAAGCCCAAGGATTTGCAGCTGTACCTCGCCTATACGAACGCGTATTCAGTAGAATACAAGTAGAAGGAAAAAAATTAAAAGGTCTTAAACGAAAAATATTTGATTGGGCTGTAAATATAGCCCTAAAATATGACCCGAACAAAAAACCTCCCTTCGGTCATAAAATAGTAGATAAACTTGTATATAAAAAATGGCGTGAAGCACTCGGTGGAGAAATCCTCGGCTTAATATCTGGTGGTGCAGCTTTACAACCTCGCTTAGCGCGAGTATTCCATGCTGCTGGTATGCCAGTATACGAAGGCTATGGTCTTACTGAAACCTCACCTGTCATCGCTGTTAATTATCCCGGACACGTTAAAATAGGAACGGTAGGTCCAATTCTTGAAAATGTACAAGTAAAAATAGCTGACGATGGAGAAATCCTCTGTAAAGGTCCAAATGTTATGCATGGATATTTTAAAGATCCTGAAAAAACTAAGGAAGCAATAGACGAAGAAGGCTGGTTCCATACAGGAGATATAGGTGAATTAGACGAAGATAACTACCTGAAAATTACAGACCGTAAAAAAGAAATGTTTAAACTGGATACAGGTAAATACGTTGCTCCACAAGTCATTGAAAATATTTTTAAAGAATCCCCGCTAATTGATCAATTATTCGTAGTCGGAGCAGGTGAAAAATTCGTCGCTGCCATTATAAGCCCTAATTTTGAATATCTCAATGGATGGGCTTACAAAAAAGGTATTATATACCGCGATGCTCAGGAACTTATAAAACATCCAAAAGTTATTGAACGCTTCCAAGAAGAAATAGATAAATATAATAAACGACTATCACATCACGAACAAATTAAAAAATTTGCCCTCACTTGCCGCAAATGGTCTCCTGAAACAGGGGAATTATCCCCAACTCTAAAATTAAAAAGAAATTACTTGAAAAAACTTTATAAAACTAAACTTGACTATATATACGGATATACAGATGACCCCGGAGATTTAGGTCCAAGAATTAAGAAACTTATTGAAGAGGAAAAAGAAAAGAAAAAGCAACAAGAAAAAAATAATTAATTAAAAAGGGGGAGCCTTTTTAGCCCCCCTTTGCTTTAAGGTTATTTTCTAAAAAGCTTATCTAATACGTGGCAAATGCGATTTATATAACTTTTTATTGGTTTTAGTCTTTTTAAGAGAATTTTTGAAATTATACAACTTTTCGTTTCTAACATCATCAGGAATATATAGTTTTTCGCTTTTTGTTGTTTTAGCAGGTTGCTCAAAATGTAAAGCATTATTTTGCCAATACATTTGCAAAGCTGAGGAAGTTGTGTCGCTTTCGTTAAACATAAATTTGTTGATATTAGTATCAAAATCAGGTGATTTAAGTTCATCAGCTATTTGTGGCTGTTCATAGCCTTTTCTTGTTGCAATGGCTATCCATGTAAATTCTACATTGGACTTACCTCCGTTGTTTTCAATCACTGTAAAGCCATTAGCCTTTACATTTTCTACATATACGCCATTAGATTTACCATTAGGTGTAACAGTAACAAATATTGGCTCTTTCTCCGATATTATTTTTGAATATTCAGGAGAAAATTTTACAAATGCTTTACCATTATTGAGTTTTCCTTTTCCTCTCATTATAACATCAACAGACATAGAAGTAGGCACATAAGTTGCAAAACGTTCATTATCATCGTTTTCATTCATCTGAACAATAATGTCATTTGTATATTGCTTTCCGTCTATATATGTTGCATATCTCTGTCCACTAAATATAGCGCCGTATTTTTCACCTTTTATCCAACCTCCTAATAGGTTTCCATAAGCACCCAAACCTATTGAGTTGATCTTTTCGTCAGATTTACCACCGCCCCAATTATAGTTTGTAGTGCCATATACACCATAATAATTTCCTACACTACTAGTGTATCCCAATGCTCCCCATTGTTTTAAACTATAAGTATCAGCAGTATAATTATATTCCCATGTTGCACCAAAAACCCCTGCACTTCTTTTGTCCTTGTATACAGTTCCATCATAGTTTAACTGAGCTTTTATTCCTGCTACACCAAATTGGTATCTATCATAACTAGTCCACCATGAAGGCTCGCACCAACCATAAACACCAGCAGCGGCTGGTACTAAATAGTCTCCAACATAACCTGTTGGCTCTGCTTCTGAATATACACCATAAGATAAACTATCCTCAGTGTTATTACCAATAAAATAAGCACCATAAGCAGTAGTCCCTTTTGTCTCTGCATAAGAATATACCCCAATTGCATCTTGTGTTCTACTAATAGCTGCAAAATCTCCTCCGTTTGTATATCCTAAATTACCGCTATATGCATTATAGAAAGAAATACCTTTTACAGCTGATTGGAAACCATATTTTGCTGTATCCACATTCATCTCTCCATATAAAGCAGGGCGAGAATCATAATAAGTACTTGTGTCGTCAGCATAAAAATATCCAGCTATCCATACATGAGAATAAGCTATATTAGCTGCATAGCTAGCATTACCAGTAGTTCTGAAAAAACCAGATGTACGTCCTGGATCATCCACAACGCCATATACACTGGCGCCATATACAGAGCCAAAATCAGAGAACGAAGGAGCTGTGTAGGTTCCACTATACCCCAGATAGCCATAAGTTTGATTACCTTCAACATCAGAGAAGCCTACTACTGCTGCTGTTGTATCAGAACTATTGCTCGTTCTGGCAAAAAATGCATACTGGTTGGTCCCGCCGTCATACCATACTCCATAACGGCTCCCTGCATCATAGACGTGAATATTATCATTACCTTCTGGTAATATATAATTTGCACCATCAGGTCTTACCCAATAAACCGTATTACCAGGAATATCCGGAACATTTCCGCTGTATAATAAATTCCATTTCTTATCATCAGCAGACCAGAAGTAAAAACCTTTTTGCATTCCATTGGAGCCATCGTGAAATACCAATAATCCATCAACAGGATTACTTATTGTAGTATTATCGTCATCACTCGTTAGAGATACAGTAGGAATCAGTATTCCCATATTCCCATTCTTAGCATGCACTTCTAATAGTGCTGATGAATTAGTAGAAGAATAACTTGCGTCATCTGTGATTACAACCTGCTGGGCTCTTGTCATTATAATTGAAAGCAGTAGAAACCCAAAAATTGCAAATTTTCTCATTTTTATTGTTTTTTATTTAAGACACATAAAGATAATAAAACGTTGTCTAAAAAAAAATTTTATATGACAATTATCATTCTTTTTTTTAAAAATTAATTTTTTTTTAAAATAAAAAATGAATAAAGCGCAAATTATTGAATATCTAAATTATAGCAAATCTGAAGCTTTGAAACTTTTTGAACTTGCGCGAGCCACAAAACTAAAATATGTAGGTGATAAGGTTTTTTTAAGAGGCATTATAGAATTTTCAAATATATGTATCAAAAATTGCTATTACTGTGGCATTCGCAGAGATAATAAAAAACTTAAACGTTATACTCTGACAGACAAAGAAATAATTACTTCTGCCTTATATGCCTATAAAAACAAAATGGGCTCAATAGTCCTCCAATCGGGAGAACGAAAAGATAAAAATTTTGTAAATAAAATAACTTTTCTGATAAAAGAAATAAAAAATAAAACAAATGGCAATTTAGGAATAACCCTTTCTCTGGGTGAACAAGATAAAGAAGTCTATAAAGAATGGTTTAAAGCAGGTGCACATCGCTATTTACTACGGATAGAAGTATCTAACCCGAATTTATATAAAATATATCATCCTGATGATTCTGTGCATTCATATCACAATCGGCTAAAATGTCTTTATTATTTAAAAGAAATTGGATATCAAACAGGTACAGGTGTTATGATTGGCTTACCTTTCCAAAAAATAGAGGATTTAGCCGATGATTTATTATTTTTCCGAGAAATCGATATAGATATGGTTGGAATGGGACCTTATATAGAGCACTCCAATACACCTTTATATAAATATAGAAAAAAATTACTTTCCTTAAAGGAACGCATATTCCTGAGTTTCAAAATGATAGCAGTATTACGATTGCTAATGCCAGACATCAACATTGCAGCTACAACAGCATTGCAAGCAATAGACCCTATGGGAAGAGAAAAAGCTATAAAAATAGGTGCAAATGTCATTATGCCGAATATTACTCCCGGCTATGTACGAAAAAATTATTTTCTCTACGAAAATAAACCTTGCTCAGAGGAAAACTCAGAAGATTGCTTACCCTGTTTAATAAATAGATTAAAAATTATTGGAGCCAAAGTAGCCCTTGAAGAATGGGGAGACTCTAAGCATTATTTTAATAGGTTAAAAAAACAAGCCTAACTTATTTAGCATACTAACATCTCATAATCAAAGAACTAAACCAATTTAGATTGTTAGCAGATCCTTATACATTAAATTTCCAAAGTTCATACACCGAAGAAAGTTCTTAAAGCATTTTCAAAGAAAAAAACTTTGTCAAAAAAACTTTTTTTATAATTTTGTTTTGTTTAAATAAACTTACGATTATGAGCAATTGGTTCCAAAGAATAACCAAAGGGATTTTAACCGATACAAAACATAAAAAAGAAATTAAACCTGATTTATGGTGGAAATGTCCAAAATGCAATAAAATAGTTCCCAAAGACGAACATGAGGAAAATTTAGGAGTTTGTGAATGCGGCTATCACGACAGAATTAGCACTAAAAAATATTTTGAAATTCTTTTTGACGATAATAAATACACCTTATTATTTGAAAATCTATTTTCATCAGATCCATTGGGTTTTGTTGATAGGAAAAGATATACAGACAGACTTCAAGAGGCATATAAAAAGACAGGCATAAAAGAAGCAATAACAGTAGCCACTGGTAAATTAGATTCACGGGATATTGTAATAGCTTCCATGAATTTTGAATTTATAGGGGGTTCAATGGGCTCAGTAGTAGGTGAAAAAATCAGCCGGGCAATAGATTACTGCATAGAACACAAAATGCCGCTGCTAATTATATCTCGTTCAGGAGGTGCAAGAATGATGGAAGCCGCATTTTCTCTTATGCAAATGGCAAAAACCGCTGCAAAATTAACTCAACTTGCGGAAGCAAAATTGCCGTATATATCACTTCTAACAGACCCCACAACTGGCGGCGTAACAGCTTCTTATGCTATGCTCGGTGATGTAAACATCGCTGAACCCGGTGCTCTAATCGGATTTGCAGGACCACGTGTAATAAAACAAACAATAGGTAGAGACTTGCCAGAAGGATTCCAAAGATCTGAATTCCTCCTTGAAAAAGGCTTTATTGATTACATCGTCAATAGAAAAGACCTTAAAAAAACAATTGCACTCCAACTAAAAATGTTTATGGACTAAGCATAATCTTCTCTGCACAATAATTCAGTAAGTCGACGATTATAAAAAATAGTAAAATGAACAATGATATTTACCAATTTATAAAACAAATTATTGAATATGAAGCAAAAGCCATAGCAAATATTCCCATTACAGAAGATTTCAAAAAAGCAATTGATATTATCTATGATAGAGTACATCAACAAAATGGTAAAGTTATTACCAGTGGCATGGGTAAAGCAGGTGAAATTGCCCATAACATAGCTACAACATTTAGCTCCACAGGAACACCTGCGGTATTTTTACACCCAGGCGAAGCTCAGCACGGTGATATCGGCGTAATACAACCAAAAGATGTTTTGCTATTAGTCTCTAACTCCGGAAAAACAAAGGAAATTATAGAGTTAATATCTCTCGTAGATAATTTATACAAAGGAATACCAAAAATAGTAATATCTTCAAATCCTAAAAGCATACTCGTAAAAAACGCAGATGCCTTTCTTTATACAGGCAATCCTAAAGAAGTATGCCCTCTTGGATTAACACCAACAACTTCTACTACAACTATGACCGTTATCGGAGATATTCTCGTCTCTTTAATGATGAAAAAAATAAACTTCACAGCCGAAGAATATGCAAAAAGACATCACGCTGGTTATTTAGGTCATAAATCACGACAAATGACAAAAAATAACAAATATAAACCATGAAAACTAAACTTATTTTAGCTATTTTATTGTCTATCAATACAATAACCTATTCACAACCAACTTTTACTGCTTATAATAAAATTAAATTTTCAATAGGCACAAGTGGACAAAGTATAATAGTTTGGTTAGTACCACAAAATGAAAGCTTCCAAACTACTGCTTTACCAGTTCTACAAGCTTCTTATGATTTTGTACAAAAAAATGACATTTCCATAGGTGCTGCTATTTCCTATCAAAATTTTCAATTCCATATCAAACAAAAACCGCTTTATGCAGACCTTGATATGGATAAACTAAGTATTGGCCTGAGAGCCTCTTACGTGATTATTGATCAACCCTCAAATGCTGTCTATATCGGTGGAAGATGGAGTTTAAACCTTTGGTCTGCACAAGCAAAAGGTACTATTGACTTAAAAAGCTATAATTTAAATACTTGGCAATGGACTTATATCCGTTTAATGATAAATAAGTTAATAGATAAAATTGAAATGGATAATAATTCCGTAAGTTATTCACAAACATATTCTTGGTTGCGTTTTCCATTACAATTCCATATTGGATATGAACATTATTTCACAAAACATCTGGGCTATAATTTTGAAGCAGCATTAGGCTCTCCATATTTATTTTTATCTTCATTAACCCTAAAATTCTAAGCTATGATAGCACTTATTACAGGAGCAACAGCAGGAATAGGCAAAGCCACAGCCGAAAAATTCGCGAAGGAAGGCTTAAATATTATCATAACAGGAAGGCGTTGCCAAAGATTAGAAAATCTGAAAAAAGAACTTACAGACAAATATAACGTAAAAATTAAAAGCCTATGCTTTGATATTCGCGATAGAAATGCCGTTGAGAAAAATATTCTCTCGCTTGATAACTACTGGCAACAAATTGATATTCTGGTAAATAACGCAGGACTTGCATTAGGATTTGAGCCTATCCATAACGGCAACCCTGACGACTGGGAAATAATGATTGATACTAATATAAAAGGCTTACTTTACATATCTCGTCTCATAATCAATATGATGATAAAACGTAAAAAAGGACATATTATAAATGTCAGCTCAATAGCAGGTAAAGAGGTCTATCTTAATGGCAATGTGTATTGTGCTACTAAACACGCTGTTGAAGCACTTACAAAAGCAATGAGAATGGAACTAATAGATGAAAATATCAAAGTTTCATCAGTAGCACCGGGTAAAGTCCACACTGAATTTTCTCTGGTAAGATTCAAAGGCGATAAAGAACGGGCAGACAAAGTTTACGAAGGATATAGAGCACTTTCTGCCGAAGATATTGCAGAAGTAATTTGGTTTATTGCTTCCAGACCTCCTCATGTAAATGTAGCTGATGTATTAGTAATAACAGCAGATCAGGCAGATACAAGGCTATTTAAAAATAATTTTAAATAATGAAATTATCGAGATTCTAAAAAAATTGAAAAAAGTACGCTGTCCAAAAAAATAAAAGCAATGAATTGATCTTAACGTGACGATTGTTATCTTTAACACATGAATAATTTACAAGGCTATTTGATTGATATTCACGATATTACTTAGGCTAAATGAGGCTAAGCAAAAAGTCAAGGATATTGTATAGTTTTATGACATTTAGAAGGAATTTTTTGTGGTAAGAATAAGAAAAGAAGGCGCCTTTTTAGACGCCTCCTTAGGGGAAGATTGAAAATCAGTATATTATAGAAATACTAATTTTTTACTTTTATAAAGTTGCTTGGCTCAAAATAACTGGTTAAGCTTTTCTACGCTCTTTTTTTTCGTATCTAAGCAATGGTAATTTATATCTTCTTATGCCATCATATTGATACAAAGCATTAGCAACAGCTCCCGCAGTTGGTACTAAACCGATTTCGCCTATACCTTTAACCCCGTAAGCCCCTACCCTATCTGGCACTTCCACAGGGTAAACGACTATTTCAGGTGTCTGGTCAATACGTAAGATACCTAAATCTTTCATCTTAAAACTTAAAGGATATCCATCTTTCATTGGGAAATCTTCATACAGAGCATACCCAAGTCCCATGTGTACAGCACCTTCTATTTGACCTTCAAACATCAGAGGATTTACTACTTTACCGGCGTCATGTGCTGCATATACAGTTTTGATTTTACCATTATCGTCGAGAACTACCAACTGAGCCGCGTATCCATAAGAATAATGAGTAATAGGCTCAGGCACATCTTCGCCAGGCTTTGTAGTCCAATCGCATACGTATCTTCCCATATAAGTTCGTCCTATTAGATGTTCAAAAGAAGCTCCATCCATGTCTTTTTTAATTTTTTCAGCGGCGTCTTTTATAGCATTACCAAGAAGGGCAGTAGCTCGCGAAGATGTTGTCATTCCTGTTGGAATAGCAGCCTCTGTATCAACTTCTACTTCTATAATTTCAGGAGGTAAACCTGTGGCTTCACAAAGCATTTGTATTGCAACAGTATTAACCCCCTGCCCCATTTCTGTCCAACCGTGTTTAATAATTATTTTATCTTTACTCTCAAAAACAATCTTAACATCTGAGGCATCTATCATACCATTACCTACGCCTGAGTTTTTTATTGCCGTAGCAAGACCAGTATATTTGTGCTCATAAAAATGAGGTTTTAATTTCAATAAACACTGTTTAATGCCTACTTGATAAACTCTTTGGCCAGTAGCTGTTTGCAATCCATCATCCAGAGCATTATCAAATCTAAACTGCCATCTATCAAAACCGCCCATTTCGCATAATTCATCAATAGCACTTTCTAATGCAAAAGCCATTTGATTGGCACCAAAACCTCTCATTGCCCCAGAGGGAATATTGTTTGTATATATGGTATAAGCTTCTACATCAATATTAGGCACATAATATCCGCCGGTAGCATGACCAGCAACACGTTCAAGGACTTTGGTGCCTACGGAAGCATATGCACCCGTATCACCATAAGCTCTTAATTTCAATGCTGTTAATTTTCCGTCTTTATTTGCAGCTATTTTTAAATCTAAAACTATTGGGTGTCGTTTCGGATGCATACGCATAGATTCCTCACGAGTAAGTACTAACTTGACAGGTTTTCCTAATAAATAAGCAAATAAAGCAGTATGTCCTTGTACAGAAAGGTCCTCTTTACCGCCAAAGCCGCCACCATTAGGCACAAGTCTAACTCTTACTTTTTCTCGGGGCAAACCTAAAATATCGGCAATTTGTCGTTGATCTTCATATACTCCTTGTCCTTCGGATAATACAAAAACGCCGCCATCTTTTGGATAAGCTACTGCTGCTTCTGTCTCTAAAAATGCATGTTCTATTCGTTGAGTTTCATACCTATGTTCTACTACATAATCAGATTCGGAAAATGCTTTTTCTACATCTCCACGTTTAGTAAAAGATTTTTCTATTAAATTTGACTTATCTTGATGTACCCTCTCTTTATCTTGCAAAGCCTCAAAAATATCGGTAATAGGTTTATAAATTTCATAATCTACTTTTATTTTCTGGACAGCTTTTCTGGCTATCTCCTCGCTTTCTGCAACTACACCAGCAATAACATCTCCGATGTAATGAGTGATTTCTCCTTCATCAATCATTACACTCCAATCTCTGAATATCAAGCCTATTTTTTTCTTACCTGGGATATCCTTAGCTGTGAAAATACGTATTACACCCTTAATTTTTTCGGCTTCCGAAGTATCTATATTTAATACTTTTGCTCGGGGATAATCACTAAATTTCAAAGCAGCATAAAGCATTCCGTCAAGATAATAATCTGCAACAAATTTACGCTCTGCTATTGCAGTTTCATATGCTTGATATTTTGGCAAAGGCTCACCTAATTTACCACTATTTTTCAGAAGCTCAGGTACTTGTCCTTCTCTTAAATATTTGGCAGCAGTAAGAACCCCTTTTTCAATCTTTTTAAATCCTGTACAACGACACAAATTACCCCTCAATGCCTTTCTAATATCCTGAATTTCAGGAGAAGGATTGTTTTCCAATAAAATTTTCGTACGCATAATAAAACCAGGAGTACAAAAACCACATTGTACTGCACCACTATTGACAAAAGATATAGCTATTGTATCTTTTACTTTCTTATCAAGACCCTCCAATGTTAATATTTGGGCATTATCCAAAGATTTCATCTTAGTAGTGCATGAAAGTCTGGGCTTTCCGTTTATCTCCACAGTACAAGCACCACAATAGCCTTGTCCATTACATCCATCTTTAACAGAAGTTATATGCAAATCATCGCGTAAAAATTTTAATAATGTTTTGTTTTCATCACCTTGATATTCAATAAGTTGTCCATTAAGAGTAAATCTTATCATAATGTTAATTTTTGAGGGCTTGATTATAGTATGATTTTATAAAATCTCCAATATGTTGCTCAATGTTTTTAAATTCGTCGTATAAAAATATATAGTAGATTATTAAGGGCAAAATTATACCTCCGAGAATAGTAATAATTAAAGCCAAAAGAGTTTTACGAATACTCGGGAAAGTTCCTATTACAATAATAGAGCGTTTATGTAAAGATATATAGCAGCCTACGAATTTATTTTTCTGGGCTAAAATTCTATTATGAGGCAATTCCCAAAAAGTATATTCAGGGAAACGATTAACTAAAACTTCTTTTAAATGTTCAAAACCAACAGAATTCGGTTTTATTTTTATTTTCATAATGCTTCAAATTTTTTTTCATATTTAACAAAAATACCGAAAATTCAATCAATTTGTTGTCCAAATGATTGAAATATATTACAAAAGTTAATAAATACAGTTTTTTGATATGAATTTTTGTATAAATAATGTGATTTTTATCAATCAAATTTTTCCCCCCTTTTCATTAACCAAATTTTCAGATATCGTAAAAAAACATAATGAGCAAGCAATTTAGCCAAAATAAAACCGACTTTCCCGTCCAAAAAGCCTAATCTGAAAATATATACATTGATAAAACTCAAAAAAGGTTTAACTGATAGATAAAAAAAACCGACATTGTCTATTTTATTCAACCTGTCTTTTGCTCCCCAAGTAGAATATTTCAAAAGTTTAGAGTAATAATCATTGAAATTTTTATAAGTGTAGTGAATAATTTTATTTTTCAGTTTACCAACTTTACCATCAGCGATAATTTCTGCATGCACGTGTTTATTTTCATATCGGCACTTACTTTTTCTAAATAGTCGAATCACTTTATCTTTTCCCCAACCACCAAAACGTATTCTTTTTCCCATAAAATAATTGATACGACCAATCCAAAAGGCAACATACTCAGTAGGGCGAGAAAGTATATGCAATATTTCATCGCGTAATTGTGGAGTAATCCTTTCATCTGCATCTAAAATAATTATCCATTCATTTTTAGCCTGTGGAATAATCCAATTTTTCTGAGCTGCTGAATTGATATACTCATGCTGCACAACTTTATCGGCATATTTACGGGCTATTTCAACGGTTCTATCAGTACTAAAAGAGTCTACAACAATAATTTCATCTGCAAAAGATACAGATTTTATAGCTGCTTCAATATTATCTTCCTCATTTTTAGTTGGTATGATAGCAGTAATTTTAACTTTGTTCATAAATAGAATTTTCTATAAGTACCTAAAAATCAATAGTGTCTAAATTGTTTTGTAAGATGGAACACATGTGTTAATATTTGTTTCTCAATATCATCAAATTCCTTATTACGACGTTTCATTACTAATGTAGCAGTTTCAA
>CAZWVR010000010.1:20877-42313 GCA_964637235.1 uncultured Bacteroidales bacterium
TGTACTCAGTAAAACCAGAAGCTCCGCCCCAGCTAAATGAAGGAATAAAATTTCTGGGATAACCTGAACCAAATATATTAGCACTAACCCCTACCACTGTGCCTGTATTTAACATCGTATTAATACCGGTCTTGGAGTGATCTCCCATTATTAAACCGCAAAACTGTAATCCAGTTTTTATGAAACGCTTCTGTCTGTAATTCCATACTTTTACCTCGGAGTAATTATTTTTCAGATTAGAATTGTTAGTATCAGCCCCCAAATTACACCAATGGCCTAATACAGCATTACCTAAGAAGCCATCATGTGCCTTATTTGAATAACCTATAATCACAGCATTATTTACTTCTCCCCCTACTTTTGAATAAGGTCCTATGGTAGTGGGTCCATAAATCTTAGCACTTAATTTTACCACAGAATGCTCTAATAGAGCAAAACTACCTCGTATCACGCTATTTTCCATTATTTCCGCTTCTTTGCCTATATAAATATAGCCATCTAAGGGATTTAATATTGAGGCTTCAACAGAGGCACCTTCTTCTATAAAAATGCGTTCCGGTTTAAAAACTATATTTGTAGAACTTATAGCTGCACTTTCCCTCCCCTCGGTTAAAAGCTTAAAATCGTATTCTAAATATTTCCCATTTTTAACAAAAATATCCCACGGATAACAAATACTATCTATTTGAAAATCAATATGTTTAATATCGTATTTATCAAAATTTAGTGAATCAAAATTCATTAAAGCTTCTCTGTCAATAAAAACAGCTACAAGTTCGTTATTATAAACGAGTGCTTGATATTTTTTCAAATCTTTTATCTCTGAAACTAACTCATTATTAGGCAAAAATTTAGAATTTATGAGTATATTTTCTTCCTCAGAGATTAGTTTAAATTTTATCTGTAAATACTCTTGCGTCAAATATGAAAAATTAATATTTAAAAGTTTTTCCCAACGTTCTTTCAAAGTTAAAATACCAATTCTGAGCTCAGAAATAGGTCTGGTAAATGTTAGAGGTAAAAGATTTTCCCAAGTATCTTTTTGATCAAAAAGAATAAAGTTCATTGTTTTTTTTATGGCAAAAATAGTTTTTTTTCAGATAAGTCAATAATTTTGTGGCATAAAAGTTGTCCAAATCAAAAAAAATAGAATATGAAGCGTTTTTTACTCTTATCGGCAATTTTATTTTTAATGTTCACATTAGAAGCTCAAAAGAATAAAAAATATCCTGAGATGGTTTTTGTTAAAGGAGGCAGTTTTATGATGGGTAGTAATGAAGGCTATGATGACGAAAAACCAATACATAAAGTCATTTTAGATGATTTTTATATCAGCAAATATGAAATAACAGTAGCGCAATATCGCGAATTTTGTAAAGCTACGGGACATAAATTTCCGGATAAACCAGATGCAGAATGGTATCAAGAACATAAAGGAGTAAAAAAATGGGAATGGATAGATAATCACCCAATTGTCAATGTAACATGGTATGATGCTATGGAATATTGTAAATGGCTTTCAAAAATTACAGGCGACGAATATTCATTGCCAACCGAAGCTCAATGGGAATACGCAGCACGAGGCGGGCAAAAAAGCCATGGCTATAAATATGCCGGTAGCAATAATATCAATGAAGTTGCCTGGTACGACGAAACAACTTATGAACGAGGCACTCAGCCAGTCGGCTTACTTAAACCCAATGAATTAGGACTTTATGATATGAGCGGAAATGCTACTGAATGGTGCTTAGACGGATACGGACCATATCCAAATAAAACTTTGAAAAACCCTGTGCTCCATAAAAAAAGCAAATATAAAGTTGTCAGAGGCGGCAATTGGTATTATGTAGATGAATTCTGCCGCGTAACAGAACGTGATGGACCTAAACCTACTGAAAAAAAATTCGTATATGGTTTTCGCGTTGTAAAAAAGGCTAAATAATATTTAATACAAAACTAAACTCGAACAATTTAAACTATCAAAGAAAAAGAAAATAAATAAACATTACATCTCCAAAACAAGCGATTCACTATAATTCATATACAAATGAAAACAATAGGCAAATACCTACTTATCAGTTTAATCGTCTTAACTAACTCATTATCAGCACAAAATTTTTCGCTACTGGATATAATTCGCAAACAATTTAATGTACAAGAGCAAACAGAGCTTGATAAAGCACAACAAACTATAAAAGAAGGCGATAATTATAAAGAAAAAGGCGAAAATTTGTTAAATAAAGCGGAAGAACAAAAACAACAAGCTCAAACAATACGACGTAAAAAGAAACAAAAAAAAGCACTCCAACAAGCGCAACAGACTGAAAATGCAGCATATTCGTATCTGATAAGAGGCTCAAAAAAATATGCACAAGCAAATAGCACTCTGTTCAATCTCTATTATGCTAATCTAAGTAAACTGGCAGATAATATATACGAACCGGAAAAATCTCAACTTTTAGAACTACTACAAAAAGCTAAAAGCTCTTTTGACTTAGCAAAAGACCAACGCTCAAAAGCAACTAAACAGAACTCTAAAAAAGATCAATATACTTACCATAAAAAAGCCGAAGAATATGAAAAACAAGCAATAGCACTTTTAATACAGGCTTATGCAATATATTTCAGAAAAATTGAAGAACAAAAACAATCGCCGCCCAAAATAGATACAGCGGCACCTCCTGCACAAAAAATAAACATTCATACTGGTGATACTATTATATACAGAGTACAAATTGCTGCCTCAAAAATTCCGCTTTCACACAAAAAACTAAGAGAAATATATCCAAACATCTCAATAGCGCATATAGATAAAGAAGGTGGCTGGTATAAATATCTTATAGGAGAATATACTTCATACGAAGAAGCTTATCAGGCAAAGAAAAAAATGAATGTAAAAGGAGCTTTTATAGTAGCATATAAAAACGGCAAAAGAGTTAAGGATATTCGCGAAGTATGCAACCCAGAAGAACATCCAAAATCACATTAAAATTGGAAAAATTCTAAAATCAAAAAAATTATAAAATTTATTTTGTATCAGAAATATTTTTGCTATCTTTGCCTCAGTAAATAATAAAAAAAAACACTATGAAAAAATACGTATGTGTAGTTTGTGGGTACGTTTATGACCCAGAAAAAGGTGATCCAGATAGCGGAATTGCCCCAGGAACCCCATTTGAAGAAATTCCTGACGATTGGACTTGTCCAATATGTGGAGTAAGTAAAGAAAACTTCGAACCTTACGAAGAGGAAATTACAATAGAAGAAAAGAAAAAAGATACTTTCTCCGCAGAAAACCTTAATTATAATGAAATTGTAAAAAACGTTTACTCAGTAGGCGCCCAAGATTGGGATAGAAAACTATTTGATGAGCTAATTCCATTACCAGATGGGACAAGCTATAACGCATATCTTATTCTCGGTAGCGAAAAAACAGCTCTAATTGATACAGTAGACCCTTCAAAATTTGATGACCTATACGATAATCTTATGGACCTGGAAATAGAAAAAATTGATTATATCATAGCAAATCATGCCGAACAAGATCACTCTGGTTCAATACCTATGCTTTTAGATATATTCCCAGAAGCAAAAGTAGTGACTAACTCAAAAGGTAAAAAATTTTTAATTGACCTGTTAGATTTAGAGGAAGATGTTTTCATGGTAATAAAAGATGGAGAAACTCTTTCCTTAGGAGATAAAACTCTTGAATTTATTGATACCCCTTGGGTGCATTGGCCTGAAACAATGAGTACATATCTAATTGAAGATAAAATCCTTTTCTCATGCGACTTTTTCGGTTCGCACAGAGCTACAAGTAGCCTTTTCGTTTATGATGAATACAAAGTTATTGAAGACGCAAAACGATACTACGCTGAAATAATGATGCCTTTTAGAAAACACATTGAAAAAAATATTGCAAAAATAGAAAAGAAAGAAATTAAATTCATTGCTCCTTCTCACGGACCTGTCTATAATAATCCCAAAATTATCATAGACGCGTACAAAGATTGGATATCTCCCAAAGTAGAAAATAAAATTCTGATACCCTATGTTTCTATGCATGGCAGCACCCAGATGCTCGTTGATTATTTAGTAAAACGCTTTACCGAGCATAAAATACGTGTTATCCCATTTAATCTGCCTAAAACCGATATAGGACAATTTGCTATTGAACTTGTCGATGCTGCTACAATAATATTCGCTTCGCCAATAGTTCTTGGTGGTGCACACCCTCAAGCTGTTTATGCTGCATATCTTACTAATGCTTTAAGACCTAAAACCAGATTTATAAGTTTTATTGGCTCTTATGGATGGGGTGGTAAAATGATAAATCAATTGGAGAATTTACTGGTTAATGTTAAAGCAGAAATCCTTGAACCTCTGATGATTAAAGGTATGCCAACAGAAGAACATATCGACCAAATAGAAGAATTTATAAAACGAATTGTTGATAAACATAAAGAGTTATAAACAATTGCTCAAAAATCCTGTACATAAAAAGGGGGCGTCTAAAAAGTCGCCTCCTTTTTTATTTTCTTGTAATTTTTTACGTATTATTCTCTTTACCATAAAAATTTACTATATCATTGACTTAGAGAGGCAATCTTCTAAACAACCCTACTATCTAAGGATAATTTTAATAATCAATTCTTTATAAAAACAAGAGAAACTTCGCGTAATCCTTCCATTTTTTCAAAAATATTCCTAAGATTTACATATTCAGAAGGCGAAAAAAAGTCTTTATCTACAAATAAGTCAAAAGATAAATATACATAAGATGTATCATAATCTGAACGAAAGACTAACCTCATTCCATCGGTATTTTCAGAAAAACTCTTTGGCATAGAAGTAAGTAAATAACCCTGAGGAATTGAGACAGAAACCTTTATACTCAATTGATAAGGAGAAGCAAAATACACCGGAATACTTCTATATGCACTTTTAAACGGATTATACAACCTAAATAAAGTCATAGGATATATTATCCGAACAGAATGAGCAGCTGTCGTATCTGGTAAACTTTGCTTAAAAGTCAATTGACGTGTATAATCATTAATAAACTTATCTGAGATTTTCACCAAATGCATTGATATCCAATCTGTTATACTATCTAAAATATACTTTCCAACAAAAGTCGACACAATATTGTATTGCAGTGAATCATTTTGTAAATCTATTTTTACATCCAAAGATGCTTTTGGTTTAACAGGATGACTAATAGGTATCCACCCCTTTTTAATGGGATCTACAAGATAACCCTCACCATTTAAATCATCAGCATTCAAAATAAACCAAGGTCTATTCTTATCAATGGCATCTAAAATAATATATCCCCCCTGATAAGCAACTGCACAAACGACATTATTAAACTGATATACCGAAGGCAAATCTTTTTTTATATGTCCACGACCAACAGTTTTTATCAAAACTGGATACGCATTCAAACCTGCTTTGCGCAAAAGATAAATTAAAGAGAAATTTATATCTGCACTATTACCCCGCTTGATAGCTGCTATTTTAGGGAGATTATCAGTAGTAAATACTCCATAAATGCCGTTCCATCTATAATTATTCCTAACATAGTCGTAAATAGCTATAATCTTTTTAAGAGGCTTATCTTTCTCACTAATAATGCTACTGAGCAACTTATTTACATTCCATATACGTGTAAGCTGTAATCCAAAGGCTTCATCTCTCAACAATTTGAAATTCAAATCATTCCAGTCAGTAATATTATATACAATAAAGCCCGGAGGATACATTATAAACTGAGATTCTTGCTTGCTAATGACTCTATAAACATACTCAGTAGTTTGATATAAACGTCTCGTAAAATCTTCCCATACAAATTGTTGAAAAGGAGAATAATATCCTATTTTTTGAGTTATCTGTACCAAATCAAAATCTATTGAATAAATGTAATTTACAGGAGCATCTGTATATGGCAAATTTTTATATGGCTCAACATCTTGCATAGCATAAGAGAATAAATAACTCTGCAAATCAAAATTCACAGTAGTAGTAAAATTTGCAGGATAATGTCCCAAACCAGGAGGGATAGGGTCATTATAATGAAAAATATAACTTATATGAGTATAAGAATCCTCCTTTCGGGCATATAAAAGTTTCTTTTGGCCTTTTATCTCAAATCTGTATTTTATAAAATACGGCAAATTAAATGAAAATGAGGAATAAAGCGTTGGCATATCATAGTGCTGAAAATACCAAGGACGGAGTTTGATTATATTCAACGACGTCAAAATATAATCTACTTCAATTATCGAGCCGGGCTTTACCTTCGGAAATTTTAAAACTTTCTTAAATAAATTACTAGAAATTTTTACTGTCTTTATATATCGTTTTCTGAGTCTTGTCTTTTTTATTTTTCCATTAACAAGATTATAGGTAAACCCAGTAATCTTAACAAAATCTTCTGTATGTTCAGCTGCTACGTATGGTATTTCAATAATAGCATTTTTTAATCCCAGTGTATCCAAAATTTTTATCCTTCGTCTGATATGATAAAAAAGCCTAAGCTCCTCACGCCATTCATCAAAATAATAATCTCCCGCCTCCTTTAAGATTATTGCATGAGCTTGTGGATATTCTAATTTATAATCTGTATTGAAGTCATCTATATTTACTTGCTTCCATTTTATTTTTTCTTGCGAAAAAACAATTAAATTTGTAATGCAAAATAATAAGCACAATAAAGATTTTTTCATATCTAACTTTTTATAAATGAATGAGATAGAGCAAAATATTATAAATCTTTTTCAAAATTTTTTTCACGAAAAAGTTATAAAAATTTTTTTACTTCCGCAATCTGGCTCATATCGTAAATATTATAGAATAATCGGCGAAAAAAACAAAGTTATTGCTACTTTTAACGAAAATATTGCAGAAAATCGTGCTTTTATATATCTAAGCCAACATTTTTCAGAAAAAAAATTTAACGTCCCAAAAATTTATGCAGTAAGTCAGGACGAAAAATATTATCTACAAAGCGACTTAGGAGATATCCATCTATATAATAAACAAAATGAAACAGAAGTCGAAAATCTATATAAAAGAATAATCCAAGATCTAATAAAATTCCAATTTGAAGGTATAAAAAATTTAGAAATAAAATATTTATATGGAGCAAAAATATTTGATTATAAGCAAATCTGGCGAGATCTAAATTACTTTAAATATTTTGTAGTTAAACTCTCTAAAATAAATTTCAATGAAATAAAACTTGATCAAGAATTTGAAAAAATCACTCAAATTGCAGAAAATACCCCCAGGAATTTTTTTATGTACCGCGATTTCCAGTCGGCGAATATTTTAATGTATAATAGACAACCATATTATATTGATTATCAAGGAGGTATGAAAGGAGCTTTCTACTATGACCTCGCATCTTTATTATTTGACTTTAAAGTAAACTTAAGCAATGAATTTATAGAAAAACTAAAAAAATATTATCTCCTTCAATTAGAACAATTCCATTCTGTTAACAAAACTGAATTTGATGAATTATTTCGTCTTTTTACTACAATCCGAATTCTACAAGCTTTCGCTGCATATGCTTTCAGAGGAATAGTAGAGAAAAAAATGCGCTTTATAAATAACATTACTAAACTAAAAAAAAATATTAACACTTGGCTTAAAAAAAACTTCATAACAAAAGAATTTCCTGAACTTCTTAAAACTTTATATAAATTAACGCAAACATCTACATTGATACCACAAATAGATTATCCTAAATTAACAATAGAAATAAACAGCTTTTCATACCTCTATGATGGTTATCCAGAAAATTACGAAGGTAATGGCGGCGGCTTTGTCTTTGACTGCCGATTTTTACCAAATCCCGGTAGAATACCTGAATATAAAAATCTGACAGGTTTAGATGAACCTATTGCCAAATACCTATCTGCTTTACCTGAATTTGAAAAGTTTATGGGAAATACACTGGAAATTATTTTAGAAGCACTTCAAGGCTATAAAATAAAAAATTACAACCATCTACAAATAAACTTCGGCTGTACAGGTGGACAACATCGCTCCGTTTTCTGTGCAGAATATTTTGCTAAGCTAATTAAAAAATTTTTTAATGGCAAAATTATCATTAACCACAAAATACTAAAAAAATAAACAATGAAAAAACTATTAATGAAAATCTTGGTGTTATTCTCTGTGATATATCTGTTGTCAGGGTGTAAACCCTCTGCTAAAGAGGCGGCTAAATATAACGACACAATCGTATATTACCAAACTATCGCATTCAAAAGTATAAATAATTTCTACGCCCAAATGGAAAATGCTATGAAAAAACCTTTGATACTTGATACTGCTTATGAACAAGCCGCTAAAAATATCAAAATGGCAGTAGAAAAATTGCAAGAAATTGGAGATTTCCACGGAGATTCTACTCTTTATAAATCCGCTGATACCCTATTTAACACTTATATGGATGTATTAAATAACCAACTCTCTGAAATACTAAGACTTTACAAAATACCTATGGAACAATATACTAAACAAGATCAAAAACAACTGGAAAACGCTATCACAATATCCCAAAAAAGATTAGATATGGCTAATAAACGCTTCATTGAAGCACAAAAACATTTCGCAGATACATATCAATTAGATTTAAGATAAAAAATATGCCTAAATTTTACTCATTCATAGAACAATTAAAAATAAGAGTAAAAAAACCGCTTCCCGGTTTTGAAGCCCAAAAAATTATGATGCCAGAAGGCAGAGATACCATAGTGCCCAAAAACTACAAAAAAGCTGCCGTACTATTGCTATTATACCCTTTTAATAATCATCCGTATTTTATTCTGATAAAACGGGTTAATGATAATACTCCCCACAGTGGTCAAATCTCACTACCCGGAGGACAACAAGAAGTAATGGATACCTCACTATGGCAAACCGCCAAACGAGAAACTGCCGAGGAAATAGGCATAACTATAAATGACGAGGATATGATAGGTCATCTGTCGCCTTTATATATCCCTGTAAGTAATTTCTGCGTATATCCTTTTATTGCTTATAAAAAGAAAATGCCAAACTTCTTACCCAATTACGACGAAGTAGAAAATATTATACAAGCAAATTATCAAAACTTTTTTAAACCTGAAAATATTGTAAAAAGAAAGTTTTTATCTAATAAAAAAATCATATTCGCACCTGCTTACTATTACAAAAATTATTATATTTGGGGTGCTACGGCAATGATATTAAGTGAATTTTACTATATATCAAAAAACTTTAATTAAAAATTATGACTTTAAAAATTAAATTGATAATAATTTTTATTTTCGGATATTGTTTTTTAGTACATATAAAAGCTCAAAATATAGACTCCCTTATAAACAATGCTCAACAATATAAACTCTTATCAAAAGAAATACAATTACTTTCAAAATCTTTAAAAATAGCCCAGAAACAAAAGGATACTTTAAAACAAATAAATATATATGAAAAATTTACACAGATTTCCAATTTATACCAAAAAAGCTACTTTTTGAAAAAACAAACTATTCTTTTAAATAGCTATATCAAAACCCATCCGTCTGCATTTTTATATAAAAAATTATATAACGCCTATAAACATCTCGGAATTATATATGAAAAAAAATCTGAGTTAGAAGCTTCGGAGTATTATTATAGAAAACTAGTGAACATCGCTCAATTACTAAAAAATGATAGCCTTTTAATGGAAAGTTTTAAACTTTTAGGGGCTTTATTCTATTTTCAGCATGAGTTTGATTCGTCAAAATATTACTTAAATCAAGCTATAAAAATTGCTAATAAATTAAATGATACCCGCGAAATTATTACATTAAACAATTTAATCTCTGAAATATATCTATACCAGCGAGACTACAATAAAGCTATTCAATTAATTAGTAATGATTTAAACAAAGCTTTAATTTTACGCGATACACTTTTAATATCCTTTACCTATTTAATTATTGCCAAACTTCATTATCAATATAATATATTGGACTCTGCTGAGCAATATTTAAAAAAATCAGTATCTTTTTTTCAAAAAAAATTTATCAATACAAAAAATATATATAATAACCAATTCGTAAAACATCTTTTTATCTCACAGAGTATCTTATATGGCAAGCTTTTATTAAAAAGAAAACAGTATTCCGAAGCTTTAAATTTTTTCAAGTTAGCACTAAAATATACAAACGTCGAGAATAACCCATTTTTATTTATAATTGAAAATGCTTATATAGGAATAATATATTCCAAAATTCATAAATCCTCATTAGCTTTAAAATATATAACTACTGCTAAAAATTTATCTTGGCGTTATAAAAACATAACATTTCATTCAATTATATCTTATGCTTTGGGGGTATATTATTATGAAAAAGGAAATTATCAAAAAGGGCAATTTTACCTTTTAAAAGCAATAAAAAATGCTCAAAAAGAGCTTAATTATGAAATACTTATACAAAGCTATAAAGAATTAAGTGATTTATATGAAAAAAATGGAGATTATCAGAAAAGTTTAGTTTATTATAAAAAAATGCAAAATACGAAAGACTCTCTTTATACGTATAAAATATTACAGAATATATTACAAAAAAAATTTGATGTAAAATTAGAAAATATAGAAAACTATTACAAAACAATTATTAAATTAAAAAAAACATACAACAAATATTTGTTAATTTCTTTAAGTATAATTTTAATTTTCTTAATATATATTTCATATCTTTTAATAAACTCACGACAAAAGCATCGACTTTTAAAATTACAAAAAGATAAAATATCACGCCAACAGCAAATTATAGAAAAACAAAATAAACATTTTAGATTATTATCATTAGTAGCAAGTCATACAAATAATAGTATATTTATTTTAGATTCTTCATGGGAATTCATATGGGTAAATCCAGCATTTGAAAAATTATATAACATCACCTTTGACGAATTTAAAAAGAAATACAAAAACTTCTTTGAAGCCACTAATTATGAAAATCCGAACTTAATATATCAAAAATGCTTTATTGAACGGAAACCTTTCATTTACTACAATAAACATATTATAAATGAACGTAATATCTGGATACAAACTACTATATCTCCTATCATTGAAGAAAATAAAATCGTAAACCTTATAGGTATTGAATCAGATATCACGCGTCTTAAATTGGCAGAAACTCACATTGAAAACCAAAAAAAGGAATTAGAACAAAAAAATAAACTACTGAAAATATACAACCAAGAACTTTTATTGAAGCAAAAGGAAATAATACGGCAAAACGAAGAATTAAGACAGCAACAAGAAGAGCTGAAAGCTCATACAGAAATGCTTTACCGTCTAAATAAAGAGTTGGAGCTACTCTCTATCGTTGCCTCGCATACCGATAATTCTGTTATTATTTTTAATCCAGATGGAAGAATAATTTGGGCAAATAAAAGTTTTGAAAAAAACACAGGCTATTCATTAGAGGAATTTAAAGAGAAATTTGGAGAAACTATCTTCGAGATGTCGAATTTCTCAGAAATTGAAGAATATTTCTATAAAGCTATAAATGAAAGAATCTCAGTAAAATATATTGCTAAATTTACAACAAAGTATGGAAAAACTGTATGGTTCCAAACAACATTGACGCCAATCATTGATGAAGAAAACCATAAAAAAATTAAGTACATTGTTGCCATAGATACTGATATCACTGCAATAAAAGAAGCCGAAGAAAAAATTCAACAGCAAAATAAAGAAATTGTAAGCTCCATAGAATATGCTAATAGAATTTTAAAAGCAATAACGCCTTTGCCTATATTTCTTAATGTAATCTACAAAGACTATTTTATCTTAAACTTACCTAAATCAATAGTTAGTGGAGATTTTTACTATGTAAGTCATAAAAAAAATAAAATTATCACTGCATTAGCTGATTGTACAGGACATGGAATACCAGGAGCATTTATGAGTATTATAGGAAACATGGCTTTTTATACAGTATTAAATAGTATAAAAACTTATAAAGCTGATATTATTCTTTCTGAATTAAGAAAAATTATTATTCGTTTATTGCATCAAAGAGGTAAAACAGGGGAACCCTTTGATAGTATGGATGTAGCCCTTACTATATTTGATACAGAAACTCAAATTTTAGAATATGCAGGTGCTAATATTCCATTATATCTTGTACGTAAAGATCAAAGCGATAATGAGCCAGAAGTAAAGAGAATAAAACCTACAAAAACAACAATCGGATATACAGAAAATGAACAACCTTTTAATCTTCATATAATAAAACTCACTGAAAATGATTATATTTATATGACAAGTGATGGATACACAGATCAAATTGGCGGTGAAAATAAAAAACGCTTTAAACGTAAACGCTTTATGAACCTATTAAAAGAAGTTTACGGATTACCTATGCCACAACAAAGGGAAGTATTTTTCCAAACATTCCAACGATGGAAAGGTGCCTGTGAACAAATTGATGATATTCTGGTACTCGGTATAAAATTCATATAAAAACTTTATCTTATGGTTAAATATATTGAACACATAGGCATTGCTGTAAAAAGCATTGAAAACGCACGAGTTTTCTATGAAAACGTTTTAGGATTAAAATTATACAAAATTGAAGAGGTCCCTGATCAAAAAGTAAAAACTGCATTTTTTAAAATCGGGGAAACAAAAATAGAGCTTTTAGAACCTACTTCTGAGGATAGTCCTGTGGCAAAATTTATTGAAAAACGAGGTGAACAAATACATCATATTGCCTTCTCAGTGGAAAATACAGATAAAGCATTACAAAAAGCAAAAGAACAAAATATCAAACTAATAGATGAAAAAAGCCGCAATGGTGCAGATGACCTTAAAATAGGTTTTTTACACCCTAAATCTACATTTGGGGTTCTGATAGAATTTTGTAGTCCAAAATCTTAACTTATAAATATATATCTTTGTTAATATCTTTTATAAAAGGCTGCACAGCTCTTTCAAATACACCTTGGACATAAGCAATTGCTAAACCATAATTTGTCACAGGAATACCTGCATCTATAGCAGGTTTAAGCCTATTTTTCAATTGTTTAGGTGTTAAGAGGCATCCTCCACACTGAATTACAAGTTTATATTGTTTTATATCCGGAAGTTTGTCTAAACCTGCAACTACGTCAAAATATAATTTTTTACCAGTAAAATCAGTTATCCATCTTGGTATTTTTACACGGCCAATATCCTCGCAAGAAATATGATGGGTACAAGATTCCAATAGTAAGACTTTGTCTCCATCTTTAAGTGAGGATATAACAGGAGTGCCTTCTATATACTTCTGAAAATCGCCTTTAAGGCGTGCAAGTAATATACTAAAACCTGTCAGAGGTATATCAGGAGGAACAGAAGCTGCTGCTTTTAAAAAAATAGAACTATCCGTAATTGCCAAAGCGGGTTTTATTTTTGTTTTACGTAAAAAAGCATCTACCTCACGTTCTTTTAGTACTATAGCTATACAATCATTATCCAAAATATCACGAATTGCTTGCACCTGCGGAAGAATTAGCCGTCCTGCTGGTGCTTCTAAATCTATGGGCGTTATTAGCATTACAATATCTCCATAATTGACTAAATCGCCAATAAGTGAAGGTTGTTTATATGATGACTCCGGAAGAGTCCTTTTAATAGCTTCAATTATCACATTCAGTTTATCTGGTTTTATAGATGAAAATTCTATTACAGAAGTACTAAATTCATTTTCCAGTTGGATTTTCAGTCTGTAATTTAAAGGTTCTATGTCCGATTTATTATGGATAAGCAAAAAAGGAGTATCAAATTTATTAAGGTACTCAATAATAATACGTTCATAGTCTCCAAAGTTGTTATTTGTAAATAGAATTATTCCCAAATCTACTTGTTCAATAGTTTGTAATGTTTTCTGAATTCTTTTTTTTCCAAGTTCTCCCTCATCGTCAATGCCAGCTGTATCAATAAGGATAACTGGCCCAAACCCTGTAATTTCATAAGATTTTTTAACCGGATCAGTTGTTGTTCCTGCAAAATCAGAGACTATTGCAATTTTCTGTCCAGTTATGGCATTTATAAAAGAGCTTTTACCGACATTTCTCCTTCCATATATGCCTATATGGGGCTTTATTTCTTTCCCTTTTTTCATTTGTTGCATAAATAGAAATCCCCCGCCTAATAGCAAGCGGGGGATAAAATTCACACATAAAACCGACTTAATATTCTAAATCGCCTTCCGGACTTATTCTATCGCGGAAAGTTCTGTATGTCCATATCTGATAGAAAAGCACTATTGGTACAAGAATTACGGCAACAATGGTCATAACTTTAAGTGTATATGCACTAGAAGAAGCATTCATTATGGTAATGCTATTAGCTGGATCATTAGAAGCAGGTATTAAATTAGGGAATAATCCAGCGAAAACCATAACAGTAGCAAATACAATAGTCAGAGCACCTGACCAAAATGCTTTTTTAAAGTCATCTTTCTTAATGTACAATCCAGCAAGAATAAGAGCTACTGCTGCTATTAAAGCAGATATATAGGTCAGGATCTTAGCTTTTGCAGGCCACATTTTTAGTCCGAACAATCCCCACAATACAAATATAACTGTTAAAATGAGTGTGATAATCCAAAATGTCCAAGCAGCCTTTTTAGCACGAGACATTATCGGATCAGTTGTTTTCAGAGCTAAGAAATTAGCTCCATGCATCAAAAATAGGAATACAAATACTAATCCACTCAAAATTGTAAATGGAGATAATAGACCTAAAAGTCCTCCATGATAATAAACATAAGGAGCACCATTATAATTAGGATCTGGCGTTAATGGAACTCCTTGCATAAGATTTCCTACTGCAACACCCCAGAGTAATGCAATAATAAAACTTGAAATAGCAAAACCCCAATCCCAAGTATTTCGACCTTTTTCAGTTTCTGCCTTACTACGATATTCAAAAACAACTGCTCTGAATATCAGTCCTAAAAGCATTAGTACAAGAGCTACATAGAAACCACTAAATAGTGTTGCATAAAAATGAGGGAATGCGGCAAAAGAAGCTCCTCCGGCTGTTAATAACCAAACTTCGTTGCCATCCCAAAAAGGACCTATTGCATTCAGAATAGCTCTTCTTTCATTGTCTTTTTTTCCTAAAAAGGGTTGTAGCATACCTACTCCATAATCAAAGCCTTCAAGGAAGAAAAAGCCTATAAACAAAACTGTAATAAGTATAAACCATATTATTTGTAAAGCTGTTGGTTCCATAGTTTATTTTTTTTTGTTTAACACTAATTAAGCAAGTTCTGCATTGGGTTGAACATTCTCTTCTTCGGGAGTTTTTTTAGCATATTTAATCATCAAACCAACTTCAACCACTATCAATATAGCATAGAGCAATCCCATAGTTATTAAAGAGAACCAAACATCAGAAGTATGCAAATTAGGAGATACAGCAGCTCTTACAGGAAACAAACCATATACTATAAATGGCTGTCGACCTATTTCTGCCATTAACCAACCAAATGATGTAGCTATAAATGGTAAGAATAGTGTCCAAAATGCTAATTTAAGGAACCACTTTTTCTCCATAAACTTTTTAAACAAAGCTAAAAAGCCAACCAAAAGCATAATTAAACCTGCGTAAACCATGATTCTAAAACTCCAATAAGTTATACCAACAGGAGGAACATAATCTATTTTACCATATTTAGCTTCTAAATCTTTAAATTTCTCTCCATATTTTTGGAGATATTCCTCTCTGAGCTCTTTAATACCTTTAACAGGTTTACCCCACTTATCATAAGATAGGAAGCCAAGCATTCCAGGGATCTTTATTTCTGCACTATTAGTACTATCCTTAGTATTAGGAATAGCAAAAAGAGTAAAATCTGATGTAGTTTCCCAAGCAGCTTCAGCTGCTGCCATTTTCATTGGCTGATGTTTTACCAAAAATTGACCTTGATAGTGTCCTATAATTATTACAAATACGATACCTATAAAACCATAAATAGCAGACATTCTAAAAGAAGTGCGGAAAATATCAGAATCTTTCTTACGTAATAAGTGATATGCACTAATACCCAATACAAAGAAACCTGCGGTAGTCAAAGCGCTGAAAAATACATGAGGCCATTGATATAAAAAGTTCGGATTAGTAATAAGTTTTCCAAAGTTTTCCATAAGTACACGGCTATTATCTGCTGCCATCTTATATCCAACAGGCTCCTGCATAAAAGAGTTAGCAATAAGAATCCAAATAGCCGATAAATTAGAACCTATTGCCACTAACCACATTACTGCGGCATGTAATTTTTTAGAGAGTTTTTCCCATCCAAAAATCCAAACTCCTAAGAGAGTAGATTCCAGATAGAATGCTAATAAGGCTTCTATTGCCAAAGGAGCACCGAAAATATCACCCATAAACCGAGAATAACCTGCCCAGTTCAATCCGAATTGAAATTCCTGAACAATACCAGTAGCAACACCCAAAGCAAAGTTTATAAGAAATAGAGTTCCCCAATATTTTGCCATTTTTTTATACTTCTCGTCCCCGGTTCTTACATAACGGCTTTCAATAATAGCTACAAAGATTGATAAACCTAAGGTTAAGGGGACGAAAAGAAAATGGTAAACCGTAGTAATTGCAAACTGCCACCGCGACAGCGCAATAACACCATCTAAATTCATAGGCTTTTTTTTTATCTCTGCTAAAATAATAAATTTTCAAAAAAACAAAAAAATTGGAACCAATTTTTTTTTAAAATTATGCTATGTTATTAAAAATAACTTCTAAAAAACATATTCAATTTCAAACGTCTACTAACCTTTTTATTAAATTTCAGACTAAATGATTTTTGTAGGTCAGAAAAATTATAACTGACTGTTGTAGCATTAAAATTAACATTGGATAAAATTTTCTTGGGCTTAAATTTTAATGAATAAAGCAATTTCCATTGAGCCATATATAATGGAATATTTTCTGTAATAGTCTGATTTTCATATAAATTGATATAGTGAAAAAGAGTAGAATATAACTTTCTATCCATAGCAAACATAGCAGTTTTTAATAAAAGCTGCTTTCGCTTATCATAAGACAGCAAATGTATTGACTGGCTATCTGTCATTCTCCATATAGAATCAGCTATATATTGTGGTATTTTCAGCTTTTTACAAGATATATAAAACAAATCATGCTCTCTATTTATATATCTTTCAGAAGGATAGAGACATCTAAGTCGAAGAACAGTAAAAAACACATAATTATAACGCTTTAACAAATAATAACTTTCTGCTAAATTTAAAAAAAATTCTGAGCCATAAGCATAATTATTGCAAAATAAACTATCTGAAATAATTTCTGCATTTCGCATACTTATAGCTATTAAATCTCGTCTTTGCTGATTGTTGATAATTTCAAGATATTGACTTTCTGCTTTTATGTTAAAATTTTGACTATAAACTCCTGACGATAATAAAATCACGATTAAGAATATCAAATTAATTGATTTCATTAGTTTAAAATTTTAAATTAAAACCTATCATTGGCATACTTTTATTATATGCATTGGTATAAAGTTGAAATTTAAGAGAATATTTATATCTAATAAGTTCCTGTTTCTTATGCAATCGTGCCTGACCATCTATTACATCAAACAGATAAGATGCAATAATTATGGATAAAGCAGTATTTATGATATAAATATCAATTTTGTTATTACTTAAAGATGTACTACTTATGTTGCTGCCTACATATCTAAATAAAATATTATACCATTTAAAGCCATATTTATAATTTTCATAAGTTAGCAAAGCATAAGAGGAAAGCCTCAATCCCAGCAAAGTATATCCTAAGGTATAATCTTTGGCTTGAAAGTGAATATATCCGGGAACAAAAGCGGCATATATAAAATCCTGCATTCGTATATTTCTTGACAATAACTGAAATTCATCTGCACTCATTTGTTTAGTAATTGATGGTAATAAAAAATTTTGATTTTTCGTTTTTAGGTAAAAATCAATATCCTGAGAAAAAAGCCAATGGCTTATTAAAATGAAACAAAAAAATAAGCTTTTTTTCATCTCAATCTACTTTTTTACAAAAGTATAAAATTTAACTCAAACATTAATAAAAATTACGATAGTCTATTTATAATTATAATAAGCTAAATTAATTATAATAAGCTAAATTTCAATAAATTGTAATATTGACAAAAAATTTTTTAACAAATTTCAAGCTATAAAGATATTATTTATAGGATTTTTTTTTATATTTTTGCAAAACAAATGTTCTTTTTAATTTTAAATTCAGAGATATGAATAAAACAAAAGTACTTTTTATTTTACAACAGATGGAGCCCTATCTACCGGAAAATCTTATGTCAAAAAAGGGAAAGGAATTACCGCAAAATATACAACAAAAAGGAAAAGAAATCCGAATTTTTATGCCCCGATATGGCTTTATTAAAGAGAGACGCTATCAATTACACGAGGTTATTCGTCTTTCCGGTATGAATATAATAGTTAATGATACCGACCATTCTCTTATAATAAAAGTAGCATCAATACCACAAGCTCGTATGCAGGTATATTTTATTGATAATGAGGAGTTTTTCCACAGAAAGGCTACTTTTTACGACGAAGAAGGAAATTTCTATGAAGATAACGATGAAAGAGCAATTTTTTATTCTAAAAGTGTATTAGAAACTATAAAAAAACTACGTTGGTCTCCGGATATAGTATATATTCAAGGATGGTTAGCTGCTTTGGTACCTATATATATCCGTAAATTATATACAGAAGACCCAATATTCTCAAATACAAAAATCATAACCGCATTATTTAACGACGGCTTTACAGAAACCTTAAAACAAAAAATGAAGAAAAAAGCGAAATATGAAGGTATTACCGATAGAGACCTCTCACTTATAAATACCCCTAACTATGTAAACCTGATGAAACTCGCATTAAAATATTCTAATGGCGCTGTTTTGGAAGAAAATAATATAAATCCAGAAATAACTGATTATATTAAAAAATTAAAAATCCCTGTTCTGGAAGCCACAAACGAAAATTATATTGATGAACATAATCAATTCTATGATAAACTTTTAAGTTAATATTTTTTTGTCTATGTTTGCACATATAATTTTAAGTTATGAAATTAACATCTAAATTATTGATATTCAGTTTATTTAGCATATTGAGTTTTTCCTGTTATAATAAATTTACAATAGGTTTAGATTTACTCCCAAAGGAGGATCTTACAAGTATGCAAATAATTGATACTATTACCATTGTCGGCAGGACAGTGGAAAGTGAACCAGTTAGAACAGACCAGCCGTCAGCACTTTTAATAGGTCGATACGAAGATCCTTATTTTGGAACTACTTCCGCAGGGTTTGTTGTACAAATGCTACTTATTGACTATCCCGGTTTTCCTGACGATATAGTTCTGGATTCAATATGCTTTAAACTTCCTTTATATTATTCAAAAGATGATAAAGACGCCTACTATGGAGACCCTTTCAGTCCGGTCAGAGTTCATGTATATAGAATTTCTAACGAATTAAATAGCTCAGATAAACATTACTCTAATGAAGTGGTAGATACCTCCGGATATACGTTAATTGGCGATGAGGTTATACGTTTTTCACCTTCTGATTCTATGCTAACAATTAAATTATCTAATGATTTTGGGCAATATCTTATTGATAATGAAGACGATATATTTTATTCATACGGTACATACTTCCATCAAATAATAAAAGGCTTTTATTTTGAACCATATCAAGGCAATGGTGCAATATATAAAGTGGACATAAATAAAGACAGATGGCATACTAAATTTAAAATGGTAATGTATTATCATACAGAAAGTAAACCAGATAGTGAAAGGATATTCAATGGTGTTCAGGGGAATAATCTTTCACTCAGATATAACGTTTATAAACACGATTATACCAATGCAGCTTTTTATCAACAACTACAAAATCCTGACGATTACAATAATACAATGATATTTTTGCAAGGAATGGGAGGAACAAAAGCAAAAATAAAATTTCCATACATAAAAAATCTGCGTAAGAAAAACTTTGTGATAAATAAAGCTGAATTAATATTTAAAATACCGGAACAAACAATTGGCAAATATCCGCCTATTTCTGAAATAGCCTTAATGGGGAAAGACACAGCTGGTAATGAAGTCTTTTTTCAAGATTTTATAGAACCTGTATCTAATTCATATATAGGGGCTAAATTAGAAAATTACAATGAATATAGACTAAACGTAACTCGTTTTATCCAAGCCGTGATAAATGGCAATTATGATAATATCGATTTTTACATTGTAAACAAAACTTCCTCAACAGATTTCAAAAGGACAGTACTTTCAACGTCATTAAATACTTCCGAGCCAATGAAACTTGTAATTTTTTATACTAAACTACCAACTTCAAAATAAAAACTTATGTGTGGAATTGTTGGATATATTGGAGAAAAAGAAGCTTATCCTATACTTATAAAAGGTCTTAAAAGGCTGGAATATCGCGGATATGATTCCGCAGGTATTGCCATTATGGATAAAAATAACAACATAAAAATATACAAAAAAAGAGGTAAAGTTGCAGATCTTGAAAATGCAACTAAAAATGTAGATACAAAAGGAAATATAGGTATTGGACATACTCGTTGGGCTACTCATGGCGAGCCCAATGACATCAATGCACACCCTCATATGTCTATGAATGGGCATTTTGTAGTTATTCATAATGGTATTATTGAAAATTACAAATCCTTAAAAAAATTTTTAACCCAACATGGATATACATTTAAATCTGAAACAGATACAGAAGTACTCGCTAATTTATTTGATTACATTTATACTACTAAAAAGGTAGATGCCGAACATGCTATAAGATTAGCCTTAAACAATGTAATAGGAGCTTTTGGTATTGTTGTTATTATAAAAAACGAACCCGACAAACTTATCGCAGCAAGAAGAGGAAGTCCTCTGGTGATAGGTATAGGTAATAATGAGTATTTTATAGCTTCCGACGCAACTCCTATAATTGAACATACCAAAAGTGTAATTTATTTGAATAACGATAACATTGCAATAATTAAGAAAAATGAGCTTATCCTTAAAACTATTGATAATAAGAAGCTTAACTTAGAAGTAAAAGAATTAGACTTAGATATCAGTGCAATAGAAAAAAATGGATTTGACCATTTTATGCTAAAAGAAATATTTGAACAACCCAGAGCTATATATGATACTTTTAGAGGACGAATAGCTAATGATTTTTCGGATATTAGACTTGGAGGTTTGTTAAATGTTATGCCTAAGCTTGAAAAAGCTAAACGTATAATTATTGTAGGTTGTGGAACATCTTGGCACGCAGGTTTATTAGGAGAATATCTA
>CAZWVR010000011.1:0-28216 GCA_964637235.1 uncultured Bacteroidales bacterium
TCGTCTGTATAATATACATTGTGGAAATCTTCATATCGCTTTTTTATATTTCTAAGAATAGTTATAGTTTGTTTTGGGGTTGGCGGTTCTACTAAAACTTTTTGGAAACGTCTTTCCAGTGCTCCGTCTTTTTCAATATATTGTCGATATTCATCCAGAGTAGTTGCACCTATACATTGTATTTCACCGCGTGCTAATGCCGGTTTTAGCATATTTGAAGCATCAAGTGAACCGGTTGCTCCACCAGCTCCAACAATAGTATGTATTTCGTCAATAAAAAGTATAACATCCTTATTATTAGATACTTCATTTATCAATGACTTCATTCTCTCCTCAAATTGCCCTCTATATTTAGTACCAGCAACTAATGCTGCCAAATCCAGAGCAACTATACGTTTACCAAATAGCACACGAGAGACCTTTTTTTGTACAATACGCATAGCCAGACCTTCTACTATTGCTGTCTTTCCTACTCCCGGCTCTCCTATCAAGACTGGATTATTCTTTTTACGGCGACTTAATATCTGCACAACTCTCTCTATTTCAGTATCTCTTCCTATAATAGGATCAAGTTTATCTTCCAAAGCAGCTTGTGTAATATCATACCCGAAGTTATCCAAAACAGGCGTTCTTGATTTACTACGAGAAGGCTGAAATGGTGGGCGACGCCGTCCATATCTAAACTCTTCCTTATCGTCGCTGTTATCCTCTATATCATCATCGTCGTCGTGTAAGATATTTTCCGGTATATATTTAAGATGATTTTTAAACCAAGTATAGTCCTTTTGGCGTTGTTCAAGAAACGAACTGAAAATATTATTACGAGCGCGTAAAAGTGCTAACAGAATATCCTCTTTTTGCACAAGAGTGCGTTTTTGATTTTGTGCTTCCAGCTGTGCTAATTTAAGTACTCGTTCTGCTTCTGCACTATAATTTAAGGGTTCATTTGTATTTTCCTTGATAAATTTATTTTCAACTGAAAGGGCACGTTTTATAAAATTTTGCAACTCTTCTACATTTATGTTATAATTTTTCATAACCTGAATTAAACTATTATTTTTAAGTGCTAAAAATCCCAATGCAATATGGTCTGGTGTAATAAAATTTGAATTCAACTGTTGGGCAAAATCTTTTGCAAGGTTCAAAATTTTTATTGTCTCATCTGCATATTTAGTAATCATAGAATTAAATCTTTAACATTTGGCACAAATATACAAAAAAAGTTCCTTAAAATTTTATGATAAAAATAAATGCCAAATTGGCAGTTTATATTAAAGTTTGCTGATTATTTTATTCTGGGAAGATGTATATAAAAAACAATACTAATAATCAATACATTACACAAGTCATCAATAATTGATATTAACAAAAAAGCTTCGGGGTTGCACCTCATTATTGAGATTTTCCCCGAAGCTATCCAAAATTTAATAATACTAATTGTGAAATTGTCAGTCTATAACCTCTTTAACAAGTTCCGCAGCTTCCTTTAATGTTATAGCAGATTTTACTTTTAAACCAGATTCATCAATAATTCTCTTACCTTCTTCGCTATTAGTACCTTGCAAACGGACAATAATAGGCACCTTTATATCACCCACTTTTTTATATGCTTGAACAATACCATTTGCAATTCTATCACAACGAACAATACCACCAAATATATTTACAAGAATAGCTTTTACGTTCGGATCTTTTAATATGATTCTAAAACCGGCTTCAACTGTTTCAGCATTAGCTTTACCGCCTACATCAAGGAAGTTTGCAGGATTACCACCAACAAATTTTATCATATCCATAGTAGCCATAGCTAAACCAGCCCCATTAACCATACATCCAACATTACCATCTAATTTTACGAAATTCAATCCATATTTTGAAGCCTCTACTTCAACTGGATCTTCTTCTGTAAGGTCTCTCATTTCAGCATAATCTTTATGACGGAATAGAGCATCATCGTCAAGTTTAACTTTGGAATCAGCAGCATATATCTTATCATCAGAAGTTTTCAATACAGGGTTTATTTCAAATAAGGTTGCATCGCTTTTTTGATAAGCATCGTACAACGCTGTGACGAATTTAGTCATTTCCTTAAAAGCTTTACCAGAAAGGCCAAGATTAAAGGCTATTTTACGGGCTTGATATGGCAGTACACCTACACACGGATCTATTTCTTCTTTGAAAATTAACTCAGGGGTTTCCTCAGCAACTTTTTCAATATCCATACCTCCCTGTGGAGAGTACATAATAATATTACGACCTGTTGCTCTATTGAGCAATACACTCATATAGAATTCTTTTACATCTACAACCCCTTGTTCATTAGGATAGTATATTCCCTGTTCAATAAGCACTTTATGTACCTTCTTTCCTTGAGGCCCAGTTTGATGAGTTATAAGTATCTTACCAATAATCTCATCTGCATATTTCCTGACTTCTTCAAGAGACTTTGCAATTTTTACACCTCCTGCCTTACCACGTCCTCCTGCATGTATCTGAGCTTTAACAGCCCATGTGTCTGTTCCGGTTTCTTGTTGTACTTTCTTAGCCGCTTCTACGGCTTCATCAGGCGTATATGCTACATACCCTACTGGTACAGATACGCCAAATTGTTTTAAAATTTGCTTACCTTGATATTCGTGTAAGTTCATCTTTTGATTTTTTTTATTATTGTATATTTTCGTCAAAAATTTCCAACGGCTAATTTATTAAAAAAAAGAACTCCATAAAATATTCTTTAACATAAAAAAGATGAGAAAAATACCCAATGCAGAACTCGGAAGGCTTTCAATAGAAGCTTTTAAACGTGCTGAAAAATTTAATTTTGTAGTAGTTTTAGACAATATCCGAAGTATGAATAATGTAGGCTCTGCATTTCGTACTTCTGATGCATTCAAATGCGAAAAAATATTATTATGCGGAATTACTGCTCGTCCACCCCATAGAGAGATAACAAAAACAGCTCTGGGTGCTACTGAAAGTGTTCAGTGGGAATATTTCCCCACTACCTTAGAAGCTGTGCAAACTCTAAAAAAACAAAATTATATCATTGTGGCAGTAGAGCAAACCGACGTATCCATTCAGTTGCACCAATTTAAACCAATTAAAAACAAAAAATACGCCTTTATTTTTGGACATGAAGTAAAAGGCGTTTCTGAAAATATTTTGCCACAGTGCGATATGGCATTAGAAATCCCACAATTCGGTACTAAACATTCTTTAAACGTATCAGTTTCAATTGGAATAGTTCTGTGGGATTTTGTTTCCAAAATATATTTAAGCAATACCTAAGCGGCTTTTAAACTCATTGAGTTTTTTAAGTTCCTCCTCTTTATTTCTACTTGCATTATTTAGTATAATATTATCCATCAATTTGCTGAAAGTTTTAGTCATAGATGTGGGACTTTCTGGATTTTTATCCAGCTTCAAGAGTGCTTTTACTGCATCGATAATAGCGCCTTCGTATTTATTCATATTTTTACTTAGATATAACAATTCAGAGCCTATACGAAGGTGAAATTCTTCATTAAGCATAACATCTGCTGGTTCCAGAGCATAACTTAAAAGTTCAATAACTGACAAATCCAATGCATTTACATCAATTTTTCTTGCAATATTCTCCAATATTTTGAGTTCCTTTTCATCCACCTCTTTATCACTTGCGATTGCCAAAGCTGCTGGTATATTACTTAAAAATACAAATAACTGTGGATTAGACATTTGAAACTGTCGCTCATTCATGTAATCTTGTAGATGTGTTCTTATCTCTTTAAAAACCGTCCTAAAAAGGCTCATTTCCTCCGGGGTAAATCTTATTTCTTCCATAATAGTAATTTTAGTTTGGATAAAAATAAAAAGGTTTTTGAGAATTCTCAAATTTTTTTTGACCTATAAACTATATCTAAAAATTCTTTAAAACTGACATTTCCGTAAACATTTTTATAACTGTTAATTTGTATAATAAAAAATGCAAAATATTTGTAAATAAAATGGAGTTTTATTTAAATTTGGACTTATTCTAAATAGCAAAATATGAAAAATAAAAAGAAAAGAGACAAAAAAAATCATATACGCGTAAAACGTGAAAAATACACTATCAAAGTAATGATAGAAATGTATTGCCATGCACATCATGGTACCGAAAAAGGCAAATTATGTAATGAATGTTCCCGTGTATTAGACTATGCAATAGAAAGAATAGACTACTGCGCTTTTGGAATAAAAAAGCCAGCTTGTGAGACATGTCCTATACACTGCTTTAAAAAAGATATGAGAGAACAAATGCGAAATATAATGCGTTATGCCGGACCTCGCATGACGTGGAAATATCCTATCTTAGCTTTTATGCATATTTTCGATCTACTGCGTGGTAAAAAAATAAACCGCCTTTACGAAAAAGAAGCTAATAAACCGAATTTTAAATTTAAAATGCTATTGGAGAAAATTTAATAAATTAATTTTTTTTATTTTTGCCTAAAATTCTTTATAGAAACAGCTTAGTTCTATAAATGAGCTATTATTAACAGAGCTCTACCCTGTAAAATTAACTAAAAAAATAAAGACTATGCAATACGATTTACTTATACTTGGTTCTGGTCCGGGAGGTTATGTTGCAGCAATAAGAGCTGCTCAACTCGGTATGAAAGTCGGAGTAATTGAAAAAGATGAAGTGGGAGGTGTATGCCTCAATTATGGATGTATTCCAACTAAGGCTCTACTGAAAAGTGTACATGTATATGAAACAATTAAACAAGCAAATAAATTCGGAATAAAAGTTGAAAATACCAGCTTTGACTTTTCGAAAATAATTGCCAGAAGCAGAAGTGTGGCAAAACAAATGAGTAAAGGAGTAGAATTTTTATTTAAAAAAAATGGAATAGAACTTTTGAAAGGGAAAGGCAAATTAGTTAATAATCATAAAATTGAAATTGATGGAGAAAATAAACAAACTGTCGAAGCAAAAAATATCATAATAGCAACAGGTGCAAGAGCACGCCAGTTGCCTAACCTCCCAATCGATGGTAAAAAAATAATAGGATATAAACAAGCAATGACCCTGCCCTACAAACCAGAAAATATGGTAATCGTAGGCGCAGGAGCAATAGGAATTGAGTTTGGAATGTTTTACGCAAGTCTCGGAACTAAGGTGACCATAGTAGAATTTATGCCCAGAGTGGCTCCTATCGAAGACGAAGATATATCCGCCGAAATACTGAAAATCCTCAAAAGAAATAGAATAAAAGTTTTTGTTTCTTCGGTAGTGGAAAATGTAGAAGGCGATCAAGGAGATTTAAAAGTAAAAATTAAAACACCAGATGGAGAAATTCTCATAAATACCCAAATAGTTCTTTCAGCAGTAGGAATAACACCTAATACAGAAAATATCGGTTTAGAGGATATAGGTATAGAAACCCAAAAAGGAAAAATCCCTGTTGATAGCTACTATCGTACAAAAATAGAAAACATCTACGCAATTGGCGATGTAATAAATACTCCTGCACTTGCCCATGTAGCTTCTGCTGAGGGTATTACTGCGGTAGAATTCATAGCAGGATTAAATCCTAAACCCATTAATTATAATCACATCCCAGCAGGAATATTCATACATCCAGAAGTTGCTTCGGTAGGTATTCGCGAATATCAAGCAAAAGAAAAAGGTATTGACTATAAAATAGGAAAGTTCCCAGTCTCTGCTTTGGGTAAAGCTACGGCTATCGGCAGCCGAGATGGATTTTTTAAATTTATTTTCGAAAAAAACAGTGATAAACTTATCGGAGCGCATATTATTGCTCCTAATGCTACTGATATGATATCAGAGCTTACACTGGCAATGAATCTTGATGCCTCCTCTCATAATATAATAAAATCTGTGCATCCACACCCAACAATTTCGGAAGGTATTATGGAAGCCGCTGCTAATGCTAATAATGAAGCAATACATATATAAAAATCTAAAATATGTCATCAAAACAACCATATCATGCATCTATTGAACTCAGTGAGGAAGTAAAAGAATTAAAAATAGGAATTGTAAAAGCTAAATGGAACTCCCATATTACTGATAAACTTTTTGAGGGAGCTATTGAAACTCTAAAAAAATATAATGTAAAGAAAATCATCTCAATAGAGGTCCCAGGTTCAATAGAATTGACTTTTGGAGCCAAAAAAATGATACTAAATGCAGGCATTGATGCAGTTATAGTATTAGGCTGCATAATTCAAGGTGAAACAAGACATTTTGATTTCGTAGCTAAGAGCGTAACAGAAGGGATTACTAAACTAAATTTAGAATACAATGTTCCGGTTATTTTTGGCGTCTTAACTACTAATAACGAGAAACAAGCTCTTGATAGGGCAGGAGGAAAATATGGAAATAAAGGTTCAGAAGCCGCAGAAACAGCTATTGAGATGGCTTTACTAAATAAACGTTTCTTAAAGCTAATTAGGGAGATATAATGTTAAAAAAATAAAAATCTTTGCATAAAAAATATGAATTTTATAATTTTGCACCAGCTTTTAAGCCCCGTTCGTCTAGCGGTTAGGACGCCAGATTTTCATTCTGGTAGCAGGGGTTCGATTCCCCTACGGGGTGCTCTAAGGGCTGTCTAAAAGGCAGCCTTTTTTATTTTTCATTGTTTCATATCATATGAAAAAGCTTGTTTATTCTAACCTCAAAGTATATACATAACGAGGCAAAGACGATTAAAACGCCTTTGCCTCGTTAATTCCTTCACATTCCTACGCTTCCATGCATTACCCATACCGCTGCTATATATTTTTCATCTATTGAAACATAATTTTAAGACTTGTTTTTTCCATCACTTTTAAGCCGAAATACAATGGGTAATTTCATAGAAACAGATACAGGTTTAGAATTCACATAAGCAGGTTTAAACTTCGGAAGTTTACTTATTACTTTCAGAGCTTCTCTATTGAGCACATCGTATTGACCTTTTACAATAGAGGGATTCTCAACTTCACCATTCTCATTTACTGTGAATTTAACAATAACAATGTCTTGCCAGTTATTATTTAAAGCTTCCTTCGGATATACGAGATTTTTTGCAATGAAGTTTCTCAATGCTTCATTACCTCCTGGAAATACCGGGAGTGTGGTATCCCTACCATAAGTAATCTCCCTTGTACCACTACTTGCAATAGATAACGTAGTGGATAAAAACAACGCAATGATTGTGAATAAGAGACGCATAGCTGTATGTTTTGGGGTTTGTATCATTAGTTGAAATCTCTTTTTTAACTTATTGCTGTTCAAAGTGTTAATGTTCGCTATTGGTGTAAGACCATGAAATAAACTGATTGTCTGTAAATAATCTGTTATTGATACATTTTTTAATATTGCTCTATCAACGCTTAACTCATGGATAAACTTTAATTCTCGCAAGATTATCCATAGAAAAGGATTATACCACTTAAATATTAGTAAGATATTCATTGCCCATAAATCAATATAATTTAAGCGTTTAATATGTTCATATTCATGCTCAATAACAATATTTTTTGTTTTATTGTCTAAATCTTTTGGTAAAAAAATCATCGTTCCAAAACTAAAAGGAATGTTTATTTCCTCTGTTTCAAAGATTTTGATATTTCCTTTTTTATATCTATTCTGGGCATTATGTTTAAGTTTTATAATTTTTATAAAAGAAACAAGTATTCTTAAAATCATCAACAAACTCATTATCAAATAAATGTAGAATAAAATATTACCATATGATTGAGAAATAGCTTTATCGGAATAAATAACGATTTTATGTAAAGTTAAATTTACAACAGAATTATGCACAAAAGGAGTTTTCAAATGAATATAATTGGATATAAAAGGCATAAAAGCGGCATATAGAAGGAATATACGCCCCAAAAAAGCACTATTTTTGTACGAAATAAAAACCTTCCAAATTAAATACAAGATTCCTGTCAATAATACTTGTTTCAAAATTAGATTAGTCATTTTGAGACTTTTTTTGTATTAACTTTTTAATATATTCCTCGGTTTCTTTTAATTCTTTCAAGGTCAAATCATTTTCAGAAAAAGCAGAAATCAAATTTTTCAATGACTTGTCAAAATATTTATGCATAAAGTCCATTAAAAAATTCCGAGAGTATTCTTTTTGGTTTATTATTGGATAATATACGAATACCCGTCCATAAGCCTTATGTGCTACAAAACCTTTTTTTTCTAAAATTCTAACTATTGTTGCCACTGTATTATATGCAGGTTTTGGTTCTGGAATTTTGCTATAAATTTCCCCCATTGTTCCCTCTGAGATTTTCCATATAACCTGCATTACTTCCTCTTCGGCTTTTGTTAATGTTTTCATTTTTCATTTTTTTACACTACAAATATAAAACTAATATTTTAATTTGTCAACTATTTTTTTAGTTAAAAACCTATTTTTTTAGTTTTTTAACATCTTGTTTTACATTTTATATTCTCAACTATCTAAAAATCAATTTATTGCAATAAATAAAAAATTGTTAATAAAATGTGTATTAGTTAAAAAAATAAAATTTTATCTTGCCAGTTGCATAAATAAGAACAACGATATTTTTAAATATATGGAAATGAAAATAGAACAGCTTTCTTTAAAAGGACTGAAAAAAAAGAAAATTTACACTTTTGACGAAGCATTCGAGGCTAGTAAAAAATATTTTAACGGGGATGAACTGGCGGCTCGGGTGTGGGTAAATAAATATGCGCTAAAAGATTCCTTTGGCAATATATATGAGCTAACGCCAGAAGATATGCATAAACGAATGGCAAAAGAAATCGCCCGCATAGAAAATAAATATCCAGAGCCACTCAGTGAAGAGCAAATATTCAATTTACTTGACCATTTTAAATATATAGTTCCACAAGGAGGACCGATGAGCGGGATAGGTAATGATTATCAGATAGTTTCACTTTCCAATTGCTTTGTAATTGGATATGAACCGCCAGCAGATTCTTACGGAGGCATAATCCGAATAGATGAAGAACAAGTGCAAATAATGAAACGCCGTGGAGGAGTAGGACACGATCTATCCCATATCCGACCTAAGGGCTCGCCAGTAATGAATAGTGCTTTGACATCCACAGGTGTTGTTCCCTTTATGGAACGTTATTCAAATTCTACAAGAGAAGTTGCCCAAGATGGTCGTCGTGGTGCACTTATGCTTACAATTTCCATCAAACACCCTGATGCTGAGGATTTTATAGACGCTAAGATGACTCCCGGAAAAATTACTGGCGCAAATGTCTCTGTAAAAATTACTGACGAATTTATGAAGGCGGTTATTGAAGACAAAGAATTTATACAACAATATCCCATTGATAGTGAAAATCCTAAATATACTAAAAAAGTAAATGCGCGTAAACTATGGCGTAAAATTATCCATAATGCATGGAAAAGCGCCGAACCCGGCGTATTATTCTGGGATACCATTATACGCGAGTCCGTAGCTGACTGTTATGCAGATTTGGGTTTTAGAACAGTGGCAACTAATCCTTGCGGCGAGATTCCTCTATGTCCTTATGATAGCTGCCGTCTTTTAGCTATAAATTTATATGGATATGTAAAAAATCCTTTCACAAAAGAAGCATACTTCGACTTTGAATTATTCAAAAAACATGTTGCTTATGCCGTCAGAATTATGGACGATATAATTGACTTAGAAATTGAAAAAATTGATAAAATTCTGCAAAAGATTGAAAATGACCCGGAAACTGATGAAATTAAATTTGTAGAAAAAAATCTTTGGCTCAAAATAAAACAAAAAGCAATAGAAGGACGGCGTACAGGCATAGGAATCACAGCAGAAGGTGATATGCTTGCTGCATTAGGTTTACGCTACGGTTCAAAGGAAGGTATTGAATTTTCAGAAAAAGTACATAAAACTATTGCAATAGAAGCTTATAGAGCTTCTGCTTTATTGGCAAAAGAAAGAGGCGCCTTCCCAATCTATGATGCAAATAGAGAAAAAAATAATCCATATATCAATCGCATAAAAAATGCGGCACCTGATGTATATGATCTTATGCTAAAATATGGACGAAGGAATATTTCTTTATTAACTATCGCGCCGACAGGATCAACAAGTATTCTGACGCAAACAACTTCCGGAATTGAGCCTGTTTTTATGATTTATTATAAAAGACGGCGTAAAGTAAATCCCAATGACCCGAAAGTTAAAGTTTCCTTCATTGACGAGGTCGGCGATGCTTGGGAGGAATATACAGTATTCCATCATAAATTCATTGAATGGTTAAAAGTCAATGGATATAATATTGAGGAAGTTCTCAATTACGATGATAAAAAACTTCAAGAGATAATAAAAAAATCGCCGTATTATCGCGCTACTTCGCAAGATGTGGACTGGATAAATAAAGTAAAAATGCAGGGGAGGATACAAAAATGGGTGGATCACTCCATTAGTGTGACTATTAACCTACCTGAAAATGTTTCAGAGGATTTAGTAAATGAACTCTATATAACAGCATGGAAAGAAGGGTGCAAAGGTTTAACAATATATAGAGAAGGCTCACGTTCAGGGGTTCTTGTTTCTAATAAAAAAGAACAAGAACAAAAGCAATGTGAATCTCATCCACCAAAGAGACCCAAAGTTCTCGAAGCCGATGTAGTCCGCTTTAATAACAATAATGAAAAATGGATAGCCTTCATAGGGTTATTAAATGGACGACCTTATGAAATATTTACAGGATTGGACGAACCGGAATATTTGCCTATTCCTAAAAATGTAAAAAAAGGTTATATAATTAAAGTCAAAGATGAAAAAGGCAACAAAAGATATGATTTTCAATATATTAATAAAGCGGGGTTCAAAGTGACTATTGAAGGGCTCTCCTATAAATTTAATCCGATTTTCTGGAATTATGCGAAGTTAATTTCAGGTGTTTTACGGCACGGTATGCCAATTGAAAATGTTGTAGAATTAGTTTCATCTTTACATTTAGACAATGATACAATAAATACATGGAAACGCGGAGTAGAAAGGGCTTTAAAGCGCTATATTCCAGACGGAACACGACCTAAAAAGAAGGTAAAATGTCCACAATGTGGTTCGGAAGATATTGTCTATCAAGAAGGTTGTTTAGTATGCCGCTCTTGTGGATATTCTAAATGTGGGTAAAATATAAACATCTAAATAATAAACAAAGAGGATATCCAAGAAGTCAACAATAAAAATGATATTGCTATAACATATTGATTTTTAATTTTTTACTTTTAACTTCCCCTCTGATTACGAACAGAGGGGAAGTTTTCAGACAGTCTTTACATATTATAAAATTCGCTATAAATTAGAAAGGTCTGACTAAGATTAAGTATTTTCTTCGGTTGTAATAGATAGAAAATAAACAGCTTTAAGTTTTTTGAGTTTTTTTTCAATCTCTTTTATATAACTTTTCTCCTTAACATAAAATTCTATTTCTCCTGCTACATAATTTTCGATTGGATTTTGAAGTTTAGTATCAGTTTCGTCTTGAATATCAGCGTGATTAGTAGTCATACACACACGTTTTAAATTTAAATTTAGATCTTTGTAAAATATTTGTGCAATTTGGTAGTATAATCCAAACTGATCTTCGGAGCGGAATACTATTTTAACACTAATAGAAGGAGTTTTTATTTTTTCAAAATTTATATATGAAGGCTTTAAATTGTGTTTTTTGACGTAATTTCTTAGATTCTTACAATCTTTTTTATGCAAAACAATTTTGTCGTTTTCTTCAATGTAAAAGACTTCATCTGTAAAGTCAGGTTTACAACAATCAGCAAGTTCAATTGTAGCTTTTTTAAAGCGACGTTTACCCAATATAAGATTAAAAAATGACTGATTTTTAGCTTGTAAGAAGTCGTTTATTTGTTTTATAAATTGTTTATCTGTGGCAAGTTTTTCAAGAAATTCAAATTCATAGGAAAAATTAAATTTTTTCGTTAGGGAGGCAATCAAGGAGTCTTTTTCCTGTTCTTTGATATTATTTCTTAATAGCAAATTAGCGAATATTCGTTCACCTTGTTTTGCTAATTCATTTTGTTTTAAAATTTGTGAATACTCTTGTAAAAACTCAGGTATAGTTATATAATTTAAAAGATCTTTTGAGGGTTCTTTATTTTGATAAGTAATTATTTCCACTCTATCACCGGGACGTAGGATATAATCTGGCTTTTGGAGTTTACCATTTATTTTTACACCGATAAATTTTTTAGCTAATTCAGAGTTTATAAAAAATGCGAAATCTACGGCAGTAGAGCCCTTAGGGATAGATATAGGTTCCCCTTTTCTGGTATAAACGACTATTTTATCACTTTGAAATATATCTAAATACTCATCTTGTAGGAAATTTTCGAAGCTATCTAAGTGTTTTATAAGCTGTTTAAGTTTTTCATCAAAAACAGTTTGCTCTATTTTAATACCTTTATATTTATAATGTGCAGCGATACCGTGTTCTGCAATATCGTGCATACGTTCGGAGCGTATTTGTATTTCGAGCCATTTACCTTTTGCTTTAACTGTAATGTGCAGAGCTTCATATTCATTTTTAGGTTCTTTTATCCAATCTCTGCGACGTTCAGGGAGTTCCTCTGGATAAATATTTTTGATTATTTTTTCTACCTGATAGCATTCTTGTTTTTCAGTTTCATTGCTTTTAGGGGTTATTATTATCCTAATCGCATAAATATCGTATATTTGCTCAATAGTTAATTTTTTACGAATAAGTTTTTTGTAGATAGAATAAATACTTTTTTGTCTGCTATGAATAGAAAATTTAAAACCTGCATCTAATAGGGCTTTAATTATAGGCAAAGAAATTCTATTGAGGTAGATAAGACTTTTTCGTTCCGAGGTTTTTATATGGGATAGTATATAATTGAATTTTTTAGGGTTTAGAACTTTAAAAGCTCTATCTTCCAATTCGTGTTTTATGGAATATAAGCCTAATATTTCTGTAAAAGGGACATATACCAGTAATGTTTCTTTGGCAATTTGCTTTTGTCGTTCTGAATTTAGGGCAAAAATAGTCCTCATATTATCAAGTCTATCTGCTATTTTCACGTAAATAACTCTTATATCAGGGATTGAGGATAGCATTTGCTTATAATATTCAGTTTTTGTTTCGGAAAAGAATTGGGAGGTTCCTTTAATATTAGTTAAACTACTGACTAAGTTTGAAATTTTTTCTCCGAATAAAAATTTAATATCTTGGATAGAAGTATCGGTTTCTGCTATTATATCGTGTAATAAGGCAGCTATTATAGAATTACTATCTAATCCGATATCAAAAGCTACAATTTTAGCAACGCTAAGATTATGATATATAAAAAGATCACCTGAGCGTCTTTTTCTATCGCTAAAAGCTTGTTTCATAAATTCATAAGCCTTTCTGATATTTTTTTCATCATTTTGGCATCTACGGCAGGTTTTAAGAAACTCTTCAAATTCTTGATCTATTTTTTCAATATCTGTATGAGGTCTATAAATTTGATTTTGAGAGTAAATAGATGGTATAAAGCTCATAAATGTTTTTTGGAAAAATAGCAAAAAAAGGGTAATTATTCAAGTAAAGTTTACTTAATAGAGCCAGAGCGATATTGGTAATAGTCTTGATTTAAATTTTATCAAAAAAGCAAAATCATAATTTTTTTTCATTAATAAAAAAATTTATTTTTACGGAAAAAATGAAAAATTTTGAAATCGTCACCCACCCTCTTATTGAACAGAAGCTCAGATATTTACGTGAAAAAACAACTCCAAACCGAGAATTTAAAAAACTTCTTTCGGAAATCTCTTACCTTATGGCTTTTGAAATAACACGAGACCTAAAACTTAAACCTGTGGAAATAGAAACGCCTTTGGAAAAAACTACTGCATACGAAATTGACGAACATATTGCAATTGTTCCCATTTTACGGGCTGGTTTAGGGATGGTGGACGGAATTTTAGATTTAATACCTACTGCTAAGGTCGGACACATAGGTTTATATCGTGATGAAAATACTTTACAGCCTAAGGAATATTATTGCAAACTACCAAAAGATATATCAGAGAGACTTGTCATACTATTGGATCCGATGTTAGCTACTGGACATTCAGTTGTATATGCTATTGATTTATTAAAGCGACATAATGTCAAGCATATAAAATTCGTATCTGTTGTTGCTTCTCCGCAAGGCGTAGCTCTTCTTAATAGCAAACATCCTGATGTACAAGCTTACTCAGCGGCTTTGGATAGAGGTCTAAATGAACACGGATATATTTTACCCGGCTTAGGAGATTGTGGAGATAGACTATTTGGAACTGAATAAAACTCGTAAATATCATTTTTGTATAAAATAGTCAGCATTTTTAAGAATTAAGTCAAAGTCATAGTATTTACAAAGGACTTTTTTACCATTTACTTGACCAATAAATTCGTCATTATTATTTGGGATTTTATAGCCTTTAAGTTTGACGTCATAGCCTTTATTATCTCTAACTTCAATTTCAAAAAATAGATTATGAGCATCGAATAAAGATGTATCTTTTAGGATTTTTTTATACCTAACATCTTGAAAATGAGTTAAATAAAAAGATAAATTTTCTTTATTCAAATTTTTATACGATTTACCATTTTCATACAATAGAAAATCATTTTTTACCTTTTTAAGAGTAAAACTCTGTTGTGGGTTATGTGGATATTTTAAATCTATATAGGTTATTTGTTCAGGATTAAATTTAAAGATGGAATTGGTCTCCCAATAGGTAAAATCTGGCTTAAAATTCAGGCGGAGGTCAAAATTATGAGAAGGTATGTAAATTATATATGGCGAGAAAGTGTCAATTTTTGCGAAATTACCCTCTTTATTTTGAGTTGCCTCGCCTAATAAAATAGTTTTCTTGGCGTTTGAGGTAAAAATTACTATTCTAAGTGCCTTTTGCAGTTTTTTATTTACAAAATTCAGAGCATTATTAGGGACAGGAGTTTTAACTTCCAACATTTGCAAAGTAAGCAAGGCTTTTTTAATATGTTTATCATTAGCTGCGGTTCTATGATTTACGAACCACTGCTTCCCATTACGAGAGAGTATAATTGTATCATAATCTTTGATAATCATAAAACTATCAACGCTATTGGGATTTTTAATAGCAAAGTCTGTCTCCTTTGGATTTACAGTGCTATCGGGATTGAAAAATAATAAATAAACAGCAATAATGATTATAGCAGCAGCGAGTAAGATTATTAGCTTTTTCATTTTTCATAAACTTGGCATTAACTTATTAACAATTAAAGTTCCATTTTTGAGCCATTAGGCATAATAACTTCAAAAGGGATGTCATCATCTTGTTGTTGAGGTATTATAAATTCAGCTTTATCTACTTGATAATTTGATAATTTTTTACCTTTTGCTTCAACAGATTTTATTTTGATATGTTCTTGTGCTTCAATAATTTCAGATTGACGTTTAGCGTCTTTACCACCAAACGTAATTTTTATCAAAGGATTTTCGTAATCAGTAATATCTACAAGATAAGAATGCGGGTGTTCTCCTATAAAAGATGTAGGTTTAGAAACTTCTTCAAATGTAAATCTTTTTAGATAGAATGCCTGCATTTCAGCGTTGTAATATATAACATTGTAAATTTTTTGAGGATTAAATTTTTCAACTTTTTTAACCTCTCCTTCAAAATGATGTTTAAAATCGGGGTTAAAAACATAGTATCTACCATCGGATAGGATAGTAAGTATTTTATCGTTCTGAGTAAATTCTCCAAGAAAAACTTCGGCTTCCGTATCTTTAAGTCTCTGTGTTTTAGGGTCAAACCATATTTTTATACCTCCGAGAGTAGATTCGCCTTTTTCTTTAAGTTCTATTTTATAAACAGGGTGTTTAGTTAAAATATTTCCCTTTGCATTTCTATTTTTTATAGCCAACTGTGCAAAATCAAATTCAAAGATTCTTCGTTTCAATCTGGGTTTTGGTTTCAGTTTTACTATAACTTTTTCTGCTTCTGCATTAGGATTGGCAGAAAAGTATAGAATTTTTGAATAAGGAGCGCCTTGCGTTAAGTTATATTTTTTATCTCTTAATACAGAATAAACAGCAAAACGTTTTACAAAGGTATATCCTGTTTTACCGTCAAGATATGCAACATTGTATATAGTCCTTTTGTCATTGTTTTTAAATACATTAGCGTAGATTATATTTTGTCCTACAAAAGTTTTTGGTGCAACTTTGGTAATTAGATATGTACCATCTCTGAGGAATACTATTACATCGTCCAATTCGGAGCAGTCTGCTATATATTCAACATTATCACCTTTCAGGTCTGTTCCTATAAACCCATCTTTATAATTAACAAAAAGTTTTTTATTTGCGACAGCTACTTTTTTAGCTTCTATCTGGTCAAAATTAGTGATACGAGTTTTTCTATTTTTATCTTTGCCGTATTTTTCTTTTAGGCGAAGGAAGTAGTCTATTGTATAAGGGATAATGTTATTTAAGTTGTATTTTATTTGCTTAATTTCTTCGTTTAATTTACGTATTTTTTCCTCTGCTTTAAATGAGTCATATTTTGAAATTCTTTTAATTTTTATTTCTGTAAGTTTAATTATATCGTCAGTTGTTATTTCTCTAATAAATTGCTTTTTAAAAGGTTTAAGTCCTTCATCAATAGTTTGAATTATTTGTTCAAAAGTTTCACATTTTTCTATTCTAAGGTAGATTCTATTTTCAATAAATATTTTTTCCAACGAGGAAAAGAATAATTGTTCATTGAGTTCAGATAATCTTATTTGTAATTCTTGTTTAAGGAGGTTAACGGTATTATCTACGGAACGTTTTAGGAGTTGAGAAACAGATAGGAAGCGAGGTTTATCCTCGTCAATTACACAAGCATTCGGGGATATTGAGATTTCGCATTTTGTAAAAGCATATAAAGCGTCAATAGCGTGATCTGGACTTATATCCGAAGGCAAATGAATTATAATTTTGACATTTTCAGCGGTTTTGTCTTCAATTTTTTTAATTTTAAGTTTACCTTTTTCATTAGCAGCGAGTATAGATTCAATGATAGAGCCGGTTGTTTCGCCATAAGGTATTTCTGTTATGATAATAGTTCTTTTATCGTATTTTTCTATTTTAGCGCGGATACGCAATTTACCTCCTCTCTGACCATCATTGTATTTTGAGACGTCAATAAGCCCACCTGTTGGGAAATCCGGATAAAGTTGAAAATTTTCACCTTTTAGATAGGCTATAGCAGCATCGATAAGTTCATTAAAGTTATGGGGTAAAATTTTAGTAGAAAGCCCGACAGCAATACCTTCTACACCTTGTGCAAGTAATAATGGGAATTTAACAGGTAGATGAATAGGTTCTTTTTTACGACCGTCGTAGGATGGTTTCCATTGTGTAGTTTTAGGATTGAAAGCTACTTCAAGGGCGAATTTAGAAAGACGGGCTTCAATATAACGTGGTGCAGCTGCACTATCCCCTGTATATATATTGCCCCAGTTTCCTTGAGTATCTATAAGCAAGCCTTTTTGTCCGAGTTGCACCAGTGCTTCACCGATAGAGGCATCCCCATGCGGATGATATTGCATTGTATGACCGATTATATTGGCAACTTTATTATAACGCCCATCGTCAAGCTCTTTCATGGCATGGAGAATGCGACGTTGCACTGGTTTTAGTCCATCATTTATATGAGGAATTGCTCGCTCTAATATTACATAAGAAGCATAATCGAGAAACCAGTTTTCAAATAGTTCAGAAACAGTTATCACTTTCCCATTTGTTTCTTCGGAATATTTTTCGTTATTGCTGTTTTCCTCCATATTTTGTAAACTTTATTTTACAAATCGCAAAAATAGAAAAAATTTTTAAAGCCTATAATGCTCTTAGCTTTGCTTTATATACATTGTAGAAAATTACCTAAAAGTAGGATATTTTATCAATGTAGGAAAAATTGACAAATTAGAAGTTCTACCCAATATTACCATACAATTTAAAGCCTATATTTTTCTCATTGATAAAGTTCAGCAATTCTGGTGAAAGTTTAATTTTGTATTTCATAGAGTTCATAATTACCCATACTTTTGTTTCGTCATCGTAGATTAGGAATTTGACACCTACCGAACCTTTATTTTTGGCTATAACATTATGAAGAGTATTTATCAAATCGTCGTTAATATTTTTAACTTCAAGTTTTAAAGCTAAATACGAAATTTTAGCATTTTCTATTGGTTTAAATTCTTTAACTCTAAATTCTATTTGAGAGGGGTCATTGTATTTAACTTGAATTGTGCCCTTTACGAATAATTTTGTGCCTTCTTTTATTAAGCTTTCATATTCAATAAGTTGACTGGAAAAAAGAGCTAATTTATAAGTATCGGTAAAATCTTCAATAGTAACGATAGCCCAAGTTTTACCTTGTTTAGACAAACGACGTTCTATTTCTGTGATTACTCCTGCAATTATGATATCTTTATTTAAAAATTGTTTTAATTTCTCATTATTATGCAAATCTGCCAAAGGCATTGTACGGAAAGCTTCTATTATATGCTTATAGTTATCAAGAGGATGAGCAGAAAGATATACTCCAATAAGTTCTTTTTCCTTTGCGAGTTTTTTCATAATATTCCATTTATACTGGTCGTCTGGCGGGTTAGGTTTATTGATATTTGAATCGTCGGTTATTTCGCCGAATAAAGAAGTTTTACTTTTTAATTTACTTTGTTGAAAAGCTGCACCGAATTTAAGGAGTTCATCTGCAAAAGTTGTATTTTCTGAGACTTCTTGTAATAGGACTGTTCTATCGTATTGCAGTAATGAATCAAAAGCACCTGAAAGAATCAAATTTTCAAATACTCGTTTATTAACGGCACTAAGATCAACACGTTGGACAAAGTCGTATATATCCTTAAATGCTCCATTTTTTTTACGTTCTTGGATAATCATATCCACCACACCTTCTCCAACACCTTTTATAGCAGCCAAACCAAAGCGAATATTTCCTTCTTTTGTGACTGTAAAAGTTTTATAACTTTCGTTAATATCTGGGACCATAACTTTAATGCCCATACTCCGTATGTCCTCAATGAGCTTTGAAATTTTATCAATATTGTTAATATTTCTACTCATTACAGCTGCCATATATTCAGCAGGATAATGAGCTTTTAGATATGCAGTTTGATATGCTACAAAAGCATAAGAAGTAGCATGAGATTTATTGAAAGCATAAGAAGCAAAAGCCTCCCAATCGTTCCAAATCTGTTCAGCTTTATCCAATGGAATATTATTTTTTTTGCAACCTTCAAAAAACTTCGGTTTCATTTCGTCCAGTTCTTTTTTCTTTTTCTTACCCATAGCTTTACGGAGCTTATCAGCTTCGCCTTTTGTAAATCCTGCTAATTTTTGGGATAGCAACATCACTTGCTCTTGATATATCGTAATGCCATAAGTTTCTGCCAGATATTCTTCCATTTCCGGTAAAAGATATTCTACTTTTTCTCGTCCGTGTTTCCTATCTATATAATGTTGGATATATTTCATAGGACCGGGTCGATATAGAGCATTCATTGCCACTAAATCCTCTAATCTATTCGGTTTCAATGCTTTAAGATATTTACGCATTCCATCAGACTCAAATTGGAAGGTTCCAATAGTTTTTCCTTCTGAATATAATTTGTATGTTTTCTCATCATCAAGAGGAATGTTGTCAATATCTAACTTTATGCCATGGGAATATTCAATATTTTTTACTGCATCTCTAATTATAGAAAGAGTTTTTAAACCGAGGAAATCCATTTTCAGCAGGCCTACTTCTTCGACAAAATGTCCATCATACTGTGTCACGAGTAATTTAGCGTCTTTATGGGTAGTTAATGGGATAAAATTTTCCAGATCATCTCTTCCTATAATTGTACCACAAGCATGGAGACCTACCTGCCTTACAGAACCTTCTAAAATTTCTGCAAATTCAAATACTTTACGAATATCGCCAGTACTTTCGCTGCGAACTCTTGCTAATTCAGGAGAATTAGCATAAGCTTTTTCAAAAGTCATATTAGCAGGCTTATCCGGTACCAATTTTGCCAATTTATTAGCTGTTTCCAAAGGTACTTTTAGGACCCTGGCAACATCGTGTATTGCCATCTTAGGAGCCATCTTGCCAAATGTAATAATATGTGCTACCCGTTTACGTCCGTATTTATTAGCAACCCATTCCAGAATTTTATCCCTCCCATCTTCGTCAAAATCAACATCAATATCTGGCATTGATGTTCTTTCCGGATTAAGAAATCTTTCAAACAACAGATTATAGCGTATTGGATCTATATTCGTGATTTTCAATGCATAAGATATAGCAGCACCAGCTGCTGAACCGCGTCCGGGACCAACAGAAATGCCTTGTTCACGAGCTGCCTTAATAAAATCCCACACTATCAAAAAATAACTGGAAAAATTTTTCTCTTTAATAACATTAAGTTCAAAATCTAACCTTTCTTTTATTTTCGGTGTTATTTCGCCCCATCTTTCTTTTGCGCCTTCGTAAACTAAATGCCGTAAATACTCATGGTCATCTTTAAACTCCGATGGTATCTGGAAATGAGGCATTATATGTTTACGATTTATATCGTACTCCTCTACTTTATCAGCTATCTCAAGAGTATTCTCCAAAGCTTCTGGAACCTCGGAAAATAGTTCATACATTTGCTCTGGACTTTTAAAATACTCCTGCCGAGTATATCGCATACGATTAGGATCATCTAAATCCTTTTTAGTACTTATACACAGCAGAATATCATGAGCATCAGCATCCTCGCGATTTAAAAAATGCACATCATTAGTAGCTATAAGCTTTATATTATATTCTTTTGCAAGCTTAATAAGTGCCTCATTTACAACAAGTTGTCTTTCATATACTCGCTTATCCATTTCCGGATCACCACTGGGATGCTTCATCAATTCCAAATAAAAATCGTCGCCAAATAAATCTAAAAAATATTCTATGGCACTTTTGGCTGCCTCAATATCATTTCTAAGTATAGCCTGAGGGATTTCACCACCAAGACAAGCTGAGGAAACTATTAACCCTTTATGATACTTTTCCAACAATTCTCTATCTATACGCGGTCTCCCGTAATACATACCTTCTATAGCTCCATAAGAAACCAACTTCATAAGATTATGGTATCCCTCCAAATTTTTAGCAAGCAAAATAAGATGATAATTATGTTTTTCTCCACGTTCAGTGTGTTTATCAAAACGACTATTTTTAGCCATATAAGCTTCTACTCCCAAAATTGGCTTTATTCCCTCTTTTCGAGCAGTATTAAAAAACTCCTTTATTCCATACATAAAACCATGATCGGTAAGAGCTAATGCATTCATTCCATATTCCTTGGCTTTGCTTACCAATCCTTTGATACTTGCAGCTCCATCAAGTATGGAATACTGAGAGTGAACGTGAAGGTGTATAAATTCCATTTTGCCAGCTTTTAAATACTCAAAATTATAAATTAGGAGATAGAGCCCAAAAATAATTATTCAAATTTTGTTAACATTTCTATGGATTTAAGTAAAAAAGATATTTTTTAGGGCGTTCCCGCCGCCGACGCAATGGCTCCGCAGCGGCGGTCGGGTGCTCCGCTTATATTCAGCTCGGCAAAAAAGGCTGCGGCAATGGTGTGCGTGGGGCTTCGCTCCTCCGCTCAGCCTCCGCCACCAAGCCGCAGCAACCTTTTTGCCTTCGCTTCATACCGCTTCGCCCCCTAACGCATTTTTACAATAACCTCTACATTTTTAATGCTTCCCTTCTCGACTTGTTAATAATTCTATCATTCTGCCGCTCCACGCGTTTAACAATTTTATCCCCTTCTCTTTGTGCTTTTTTTATAATCTGTTTCGCCCTCTTTTCTGCTTTCATAATTATCTTATTTGCCCTCCGACGATATCTATTCATAATCTTATTCATACGTTTATAGGCAATTTTCCTCAAAAAAGGATTATTCAACTTCTTTTTCCAAGGCTTTATAAGCTCTTGCGCTATATTCATAATACTATCAGCTTGCCGTCGAGCTTGCTCTCTAATTATAGCTGCCTCCGTTTGAGCTACATTTAAAATTGAATCACGCTGTCTGTTCGCAACCATCAATCTCTCCTGCATCTTAATACGTACACTATCCATATATGCCTCCCCAACTGACGATAATTCATGCTTTTTTATTGATATTGAAGGCGTTATATTAGTCCCTATCTTAACTATTTTGGGCTCATCAATTGTACCCCCTATTTCTATTTTTACCTTTATATTATTCGTAAAGCCTGTCAATGGAATACTAATGAGCTTCATCACCTTTTGAGGTTTTACCTGCATCAAAATATGAAACTCAATAGTTCTATCTAAATTAGAACGTCCATATACATCAATATTAGCATCTGAAAAACCAAAACTCGTCTCCGGAACTATAATATTCCCATTGACAATACTGAAACGAAAATCTAAATTCGTAATTGAAGGATTTTTAAAGTCCGGATTACCAGTGGCTTTGGATATTAAAGTAAAAACTTTATTATTTTCTATGGCTATATTATCACTCTTTAAATAACCCCTTCCATTTAATGTCCTAAAAATAGGATTATACTGATAATCAGTGAGCATATCAATAGTCAATCCAGCATTAACTACTCCTTGTATCTTGCTGAGTATAGGAGCTATGGAATCAATAAATGTAATATTACTTATTTGCGCTATGACGATATGTTCCATATCATACTTGAAAGAAATTTTAGGATATAGATAATTAGAAGCGTCATATATGCCCGAGAGGCTAATTCTCCCATTTAAGGCATTCATATTTATATTTTGTAAATATGCTACGGAATTTTTTAGTCCTACTTTCCCTATTATGTTTGTCAATAAAAGATTTTCATATTTCACACTATCACTTTGTATATTTAAAATTAATCGCACTTGCTTAGGAAGCTCAAATGTAAGAGTATCTTGCTCATTATTATGATCTACATAAGTGACATTTTGATTATTTTCTTGATAATCAATAATTTGGTTGATATCCACAAATGGTGAATAAATATTAAGTCTCCCTGATAATACCTCGTTTGAATTAAGAAAATATTTAAAAATGTTATTTAAATATCCTTGCACAAAAAAATCCGAATTAACGTATTTCAAATGCAAATTGTTTATTAGAGTTTTATTAGTTGAAAAAGTTATATTTGTTTTAGGTATAGATATAAAAGTACCATCGGAAAAAGTAGCAGTAAAATCTTTAACTGTCAAATTACCAGCTGTTAAGTAATCGGAAATATCTTCCGAATATAAATCTGGGAAATTAAATTTAAAACTTGACTGCAATAAGCCAGTAAGTACCGTCTCTTTGAGAGGTATAAAATTTTTTAACGTAGAAAAATCTATATTAGCATTAGCTTCTCCTTGTGCACTTAATGTATTTTTTGCACCCCTCATAATAAAAAAAGCCTCTATTTTGTTAGAAAGACTATACGCAGAAAATTGCGATACTTTGAAAATGTATTCTTCTAAATTCCCCTTTCCAATAAATTTCAACGCAATATTTATATTGCGTATCTTATTTTTAAGACCTTTAAATTTAAGGGAAGCATTTTTAACTAAAAGGTTGGCATTGTATATTAAATTGTTATTTATACTATCAATTGTGCCTTTAACATATCCATTTAGAGTAAAACTACCTTGCGTTTGAATACCATTAAAATAATGATAATATATGCTCGGAATTAGTGAAAGCAAATCTTTAAATTCTGTTTGAGAGGTAATATAAGAAAGTGCAATAGCAATTTTACCCTTATTAAGAATTTGCAGAGAACCATTTAAGAACAAAGATAAGTTATTGATTTTCAATTTACTATTTTTTATTACATATTTTTTTATTTTCTCATTATTCTCAAATTTTCCTGAAAAATTTAAATATGTACGTTTTAATAACTCAATTTTGTTTACTTTTAAAAAAGCATTGTGCATAGATAATTCGGTATATATAGCTGAATAGGAATCGGAAAAATTGCCTTTCAAAAAAGCATTTATATTTTGGGCATAAATTATCACATTATTCTGATAATCAGCATATTTAAAAATACAATCATCTAAAACTAAGCGTTTTATATGTACTTGCATATTTACATTATCCTGATTTTTATTATTTTCAGTTTTTATAACAATATCATAATTTGCTTTTCCATTTTGGAGAATTTTAAAATTACCATAAACCTTCGCAAGTTCTACATCATTTATTATCAGCTTTTTGTGAAATAATAATTTTTTAAAATTAAAACCAACAAATACCTTAGGTGCATAAATTAGCGTATCCCCTTTAAAATCATCTATTCCTATAATAGTCAAATTTTTAATAGAAATGGTAATATTTGGGAAAAATTTTATAGGATTTAGATAAATAGACTGGACATAAACAGTAGCTTTAATATTATGATTTATGCTATCTTTTAAATAATTGATAATTTGTTTTTTAAATACAAAAGGAATTGAAAACAAGAGAATTAAAAAAAATATAAGGAGATAAAAAAAATACTTTAAAATTTTTAAAATTATTTTTTTCATTTTAAAATACTTCTTTACGCAACTATCCTGCATTACTTAGAGTAGCAAAAATGATGTAATAAAATTAAGTTAAATCTATGCAAAAAAATAAAAACGATAAATTTTCTAAAAATAAGATTTTGTTAAATGAGATACTTTATTATCAACGTTATAATAGCATAAATAAATGTTGCCAGAATAACTCCTTTGGCAGATTTGTAATTATTTGTATTTAGAAATAAAAAGAATATCAATAAGTTAGCTATTACACCAACACTCAATATTTGTGAAAATAAATTATACTTAATAGCTAAATTTAAAAACTGACTAAAATCGTATGAAACATCCTGTGTTAAGTAAAAAATATACACGCCAGGAATAGGTATAACTAATCCAGATATCACACCTATAAACCAATTATTAAACAAAGTGCTTTTTTTCTTTTTCATATTTACATTTTTATTAACTTACTAATCTGCTGAGAATTTTTGTAAAAGTTCTCTATACTGGCTAAATAAATTAGAACGCGAAATAAATCCACGATAAGTTTTATCTCTACCTAATACAACAATATTAAAAATAGGATTTTTTTGCAATTTTTCAGCTATTTCCTGAATACTTTCATCTTCATATGCAACAACGTCAGGTATAAACATAATCTCTTTCACTCGTATTTTATCATAAAGTTCTTTTTTAAACATTATCTTGCGAATTCTATTCATAGATACAATACCTAAGAAATGATTCTGTTCATCTATCACTGGAAATAAATTTCGAGTGCTACGAGTTACTGCTTTTACTAAATCTCCGAGAGTATCTTGCGGGTGAACAGGAATAAAATCTTTTTCTATAATATCTTCTATTTTCATCATTCTCAGAATATTATGATCTGCGTGGTGGGTAAGCAGCTGTTTTTTCTCTGCCAATTGTATCGAATAAATGTTATTAGATACAAATAGTCTTACAGTTATATACGAGACTGTCGCGGTTATCATAAGTGGCATTAGCAATTCATATCCGCCGGTTATTTCTCCTATAAGAAATATACCTGTAAGAGGTGCATGCAGAACACCAGCAATCAACCCTGCCATACCTACAAGAGCCGAATTAGAATATGATATCTTATAACCTATCTGATTAGCAAACATAGCTATAAATAGTCCCAAATTTGAACCTATAAACAAAGAAGGGGCGAAAATACCACCTATACCGCCAGCTCCAAATGTTACAGATGTTGCTATCGGTTTAAAAAATACCAAAGCTAAAAATAACAGAGTAATTACTATGATATTATCGCTATATTTATAAAAAAGCGAATTGTTAAACAAAAATGAATAATCCCCTTTTAAAGCAGAATTAATTGTAGGATAACCTTCGCCATATAATGCAGGGAAAAGAAATATTAACAATCCTAATATTGCACCGCCAATAAACAATCTATGCCAAGGTGATTTTAACCTCTGAAAAAATTTCTCTGAATATGTGTATATTTTTATAAAATAAGCCGAAACAATGCCTGTAAATATTCCTAAAATAACAAAATATAACACTTGGTTTAAATGAAACATATCTTTAAGTGTAAACTGATATAAATAGTTTGTGCCAAGAAACATAAAAGATGTAAGTGAACCTGAAACAGAAGCCAATAATATGGGAATAATTGATATTGAAGTTAAATCAATCATTATCACTTCAAGGGCAAATACTACACCAGCTATTGGAGCTTTAAAGATTGCAGACATAGCACCTGCACTGGCTGCGCCAAGAAGTAAAATTCTCTGACGATAGTCAAGTTTAAAGATGGTCCCTATTGTAGAACCTACTGCACCACCAGTTGCTACGGTAGGACCTTCCAAACCCACAGACCCACCAAAGCCTACTGTTAAAGCACTGGTTATAATTGATGAATACAGGTTATGAGGCTTTATAAATGCTTGATTCTGGGATATGGCATATAATATAGACGGTATGCCGTGTCCTACGGTTTGTTTCAAAATAAAGTGTATAAAAATTACCGAAAGAGCTATACCGATTATCGGATAAATAAAATACAGATAATTAGTGTATTGATCGGGAATGCCTATAATAACAATCTTTTTTATGAAATGGACTGCATTTTTTATTATTACAGCTGCTAAGCCAGCTCCAAAGCCTGTTATAATACTTAAAAATAATAGTAAAAAATAAGAATTAGTACCCAAAATCTTCCAATGCACAAATAATCTCAAAATTTTTATTGCCAATTTATTTTTGGGAAGATTTTTTCTTGTTTTCATAATCGTCAATTTTCTTATATAAATCGGGTCGTAGTTTTTTTGTTTTTTCTATGGCTTTATCTAAACGCCACTGTTCAATAAGTTTAGAATTGCCAGATAATAAAATATCTGGCACTTTCCAACCTTTGAATTCTCTGGGACGAGTATATACTGGTGGAGATAAAAGATTATCCTGAAAACTATCTGTCAATGCAGATTCTTCATCTCCTAAAACTCCCGGGATAAGCCTTACTATACTATCTACAAGAACAGCAGCTGCAAGCTCGCCCCCGGAAAGTACATAATCTCCGATGGAAATTTCTCGGGTTATCAAATAATCCCTAATACGCTGATCTATGCCTTTATAACGTCCGCATAACAGTAGAATATTTTGTTTTGTAGAAAGCTCATTGGCAATTCTCTGTGTATATTGTTCTCCATCTGGTGTTAAATAAATTATTTCATCATATTGACGCTTTTTTTTAAGCTCTTCAATTGCATTATAAACCGGTTCTATACGAATAACCATCCCAGCACCACCTCCGTATTGATAATCATCTATTTGCCCATATTTATTGATTGCATATTTACGTAAATCAATCACGTTAATACTTACAAAATTCTTTTCCTTAGCTCTTTTAATTATAGAATAATTAAACGGGCTTTCTAATATCTCGGGTATAACAGCTAAGATATCTATATTCAGCATTATTCCTGCATTTGATGGTTCGTACTTAATAAATCATTTACTGTTTTTACCGGATTAAATATCTGTAAAGGTAGCTCTACAAAAACGGTATTCCATTTAGCCATTGCTCCGTTCCATAAACCTGGTAATTCTAAGGCTTTCAAGGTCTGCCCATATTTTGACTTTTCTGTAATTATTATAGCGTCGTGATCAATAAATTCAGTAAGATTAAACTTTTTGCCTTTATAGTCTTTGAGCCAACAAGCCATAATTACAGGATTAAAATGGGTTGCTGTTTCTATAAGTTCTTTATTTTTAGGATCATTTCTATCTATTTGAGCTAATTCTACTATCTGTGGAGAAATAATTCCGTTTTCATCTTTTACTAAAAATGGTCCTCCACCGGGAGCTCCTATATTTTCAACCATTCCACATACGCGTATAGGTCTATTGAGAATATCATAAATTAACTGTTTTTGTTTTTGAATAGAAAGCTTATGAAAATCAAAATCAAATTTTATATTTAACTGTTTATCAATAAATTGTAAAATTTCATTCAAATTTATTTCCTGATCTTTTTCAAGAATATCAAGGTAGTTAAAAATTATATCCTTGGTTTCAAGTAATATACCCCCTAAAAGTTGAAAATATGGACAATTTTCCCGTTTGAGCTTATCAGGCA
>CAZWVR010000011.1:28226-42125 GCA_964637235.1 uncultured Bacteroidales bacterium
GGCACCACATTATCAATATTTTTAATAAAAATTAAATCTGTCTCTATTGCATTGAGATTATTTATAAGGGCTCCATGACCGGCTGGTCTCAATAATGGTTTGCCATCTTTTGTACGAAAAATTTGATTATTTATATCTACTGCTACTGTATCTGTGCTGGGGTCTTGTATAGAAAAGTCAGCCCTAATTTCAGTATTATACCTTTTAGAGTATTTTTCTATATAAGTCTGAGCATGTTGTGTAAAAATATTCCTAAAATTAGGGGCTACTGTAAAATGTAAATTTATCGTGTGTTGATATGGAAATATAAAGCCTACTTCTGCAAAATGTTCTTCCATAGCTGTGCGAGCTCCGTCTTTATATTTATGGAATTTTATCAAAGCTTTGGGCATATTGCCATAATTCAGACCTTTTTCATCTAATATTATATGCGCTACTCGGGATAGCTCTTTTGTATTGTTTTCTTTCAGCCATAAAGAAATCAATTGAGGGAGTGATTTACAATCTTGGGTAGAAAAAAATTTACATAAATCGTCGTAGAACGCAAATTTATCTATATTCTCAAAAAATATTGTGGTTTTATCGTTAAGTTCCAAGGTATTAGTGAATTCAAAAAGGTCTTTAAACATTCGCGTCGCTGCGCCTGATGCAGGAACAAATTTATATATACGGATTTTATCTTTTTCTTTTATAAAATACGTCTGTTTTTTTAACCGCTCCTCTTCGGAGACTTTCATTATAGCACCATTATCGATACGTGCTGTATCAACTATGTTTAAAGGTTTTACTCCTTCTTCAAACTGACTCAACTGCTTTTTTATAGTGGAAATTTCTATATTCCGCTCTTTGAAAAAGTCAATATCCTCTTTGGTAATCCCATATTTTGATAACTCGCTATCCATTTTTTTTCCACAAAAATAAACAAACTTTGGATTTAAAGCAATTTGTATTTAAAAAAAACAAAACACCATAAAATATTAACTAATAAGCAATTACAAAAATCTAATTTTTAAAATTAGCTGAAACAAAATAATTCTATCTAATTTTTTCCAAGTGTTTTTCTTTAAGTTTTTCCTTAGCATATTTAATAAAAGGAATTACTTGGTCATTTTTGAAAGAGCTGGTAGCGTCATATTCAATTGTTATTACAGGTTTACCGGTTATTTGCTGTATTTTTTCAGCCATAGCCTCTGTGATTAAAGCAGCAGCACAATATGACGGATTTAATTGCACAAAGAAGTCAATGTCTGGATAATGCTCACTGAGATATAAAACTTTTAGGGCATTATCAAATGATTCACCAAAATGTAATCTTTTAATATTAAATTTTTTCAATTTTTCTCCCACATTTTTCAGGGGCTTAGGCAAAGGCTCTTTAAGTATCTCATAGAAGTATTTATAATATTTTTGTTCCACGAGAGGGATAAGATAATTCATAAATTTTACTGTTGCGGCATCTAAAAAGAAGCCTTCTCTAAATCTACGTGTAAAATAAGGATTTATTATCAATTTGAGATATTCACTATAAGGCGTTGTAATTACCTCAGCGCCATTACGTTCCATAAATCTAATGATATCCTGATTTAATGTATCATTATCTCTTACATATAAATCGCCGAATATGGCAACCTTAGGTCTGGGTTCCTTTTTTATTGGAATATTCTTAAAGTCGGCAATAATTTTTGCTAATGCTGCTTCTTTTGAGGCTCCTGTGGCAAAAACATTTTCCAGCAATTGAAGGGATTTCTTAACAACATAATCAGTCTGTCCTTTGTTTATTTCATAAGGTCTTATTTTAGTAGCAACTTTCCTTATATATCCTCCGAACATATAAGAAAGAAACGCATTAACTGCTGTATTAAAACCAAATTCTATAAAAGACAAATCACCTAAATACACGGCAATCTTTTCCAAACCCGGATAAACATATTTTTTGTCTTTCAAAACTTTTTTCAAATAATATGGATACATACTAAAATTACAAGCTAAATTGCTATCTACAAGCCAAACTACATATTCCTCCGGGTTCAATTTATTATTTACCATCAAATCAATGACATTTTGAATTATTATACTAAGCGGAATGCATTGTCCAGTATTTAATACAGTGCTTCGTATTATTGATGTTTGAGTATCAGAAAGTGCCAAAGCATTAAATCCTGCATTTTTCAAGGTTCCTTTTAAAAGTGGACTTATATAAGGATCCCATTCCGGAAGCAGAATAGTCCTATTACCTATTTCTTTTGGAGTTTTAAATACATTTTTACTTGAACATTCTACTTGTTCTTTATTTTCCACCTTGGATAAATTATAATGATTAGTGAAAGAACGTATTGCTGCCTCTATTCTGGTTTCATATCCGACACTTGAATCGTGTTCATCAAGTTGAAGTATTAGATATGGCTTCTTATAAGTCTCCATTATCATTTTAAAGTATTCCAAAGTAAATGAATCAGGCGAACATTTAAAAGATGTTATATACACTGGATATAAGCCGGGAGTTTTAGCAACTTTGGCTGCTACGGACAATATTTGAGAAGCATATTTCCATTTTATTACTTCCAACAGATACTTAATTTCTTCATAATCTTTCTCCGTAGTTTCAAACATCGTCTGATAGAAAGTTTTAATTCCATTTTTAGCAAAAATATCTGGTATATTATTATTCATGGTAGGAGCCAGTACATTGTATGGTCTGCCTAAGAATACCACTTTTATTTTACCGTCATCTTTATAATACTTATCCAATAGTTTACGCCATTTTTCCTCTAATTGTTGATAAAATTTTTTAGCTGTTTCGTATGCCTTTGTTATAGTTAAAAGACTGTATTTAAATCCAGCTTTTTTTAGATGTAAATATAAATCAAGCATTGAGGCTACTTCACCCTGACGAGATCTTATCAATGGCGATATTATTTTGACATTTTTAAACTTCAAATTCGTGCTAATTATTGAAGGTATAAATTGAGTATAATAACAATATTCCCGTCTGATTTGCTTATTTTCTGTTTTTTCTTCTAAATAAACTGGAAGGAAAATAAAATCTGCCTTTTGCTTTACTAAATAATCTACATGAGCATGCATTGCAGCAATAGGAGCGCAAAATTCTGCTCTGCTAATATTCTTACCATCTTTAATGGGATTTTCAATTTTTTCACTGGTAATTGTAGGAATACCGAGCAAATCAAAAAATTTTCTCCATAACGGCATCTCCTCCAAGAGATACAAATTGTATGGAATTCCAATAACTTTTTTCTCTTTTTTATTCTTAGGACGATAGAAAAAAGTTCTTCTGTATGTTCTTATTAAATCGAAGCCGGATGTATTGTAATTTACATATCTTTGGGTATTATAATCTCTGCCGCAAAGAAAACCGTATGCCTCAACTTCGCCATTAATTTCTGCTACTTTAAGTTTACAAGCATTGGGACATAAATCGCATATTTCTGTTCTGACGGGAATATGCTGTTTATAAATTTGTAAAGAACGGAACTTAGTTTTCTTAACACCTTTATCATATAATTCAAGAGCCACTCCATAAGCTCCTGTCAGATGACAATATTTTGAAACCATTATAGGCTTTTGAAGTCTCTGTTCAAAAGCTGCAACAAGAGCCTTATTCTTGGCAGTAGCACCTTGGAAAAATATTTTTTTGCCTATATTACTTTCAATAGCGACTTTTGTAATATAGTTTTCACGTATAGAATGTAATACAGCTGCTAAGATTTCATTAGTATTATAGCCTTTATTTATGTAGTTATTCAAGTCGCGTTCCATAAAAACAGTGCATCTATCGCTTGCAAGTGGAGCAGGAACTCCCATAGCTCTTTGGGCATATTCACTCAGCGGTACCCCAAGTTTTTTAGCTTGTTCTTCTATAAAACTACCAGTACCAGCAGCACATACATTATTCATTACAGAAAATGTCACCATTCCATTACGAAGAGTAGTAAATTTAGAATCCTGTCCGCCAATTTCTATTATAGTATCCACTTCTGGATCTAATTCATATGCAGCTCTTGCATGCGCAGTAATTTCATCAAGCATAGAATCTGCACCTATAATTTTACCTATGAACTTTCTACCGGAACCAGTTGTCCCTACACCTAAAAATTCAAATTTACAATTATAACGTTTCTCTATATCTGTTAAAGTTTCAAATATAGTTTGAACGGCAATTACTGGCTGACCAGAAGTTCTGGTATATAAACCAATAAGCACCTGTTTTTTTTCATTTATTACAACTGCCTTTGTACTCGTAGAGCCGATGTCTATTCCCATATATACTTTTATAGTTCCTTGGGGCAAAGGTTCATATATATCAGTCTCAACAGGTATAGTATGTGGATACTGTTTACTCTGATATTCATATCGTTCCAGAGATGAAAAATCTGGATATTCAGAGAGTTTTAATTCCAAAGGTGGAAAATAATAGTCTTTTTTAGGTGGTTCATATATTAAAATATCCTCTGGCGAAACTATATCTAATGGCGGAAAATTCTCAGGCTTTTCCTTTAAATCTTCTTGTAAATTTAATATTGCTCCTATTGCACCAAAAAGATGACCTAAGGGATGAGTTATTACTTTGGTGTTGAGTAGTCTATTTATATGCTTAATAACTGCTTGATTTTGAGATACTCCTCCGACAAATATTATTGGTTCATTATATTCAGAACCACTGAAAAGAGTATCAACAAGATTTTTAGCCAGTCCATAAGCTAATCCATCTGCTATTTCTTGCTTTTTATAACCTTCTTGCTGAGCGTGTATTATGTCTGTTTTTGCAAAAACAGCACATCGAGAGGCTATTCGCGGAAAATCTCCTTCATTTTCTAATGCCAAACGCGAAAATTCAGCAATATTTGGGATATTCATCCTCTGAGCTTGCTGATCTAAAAAACTACCAGTGCCAGCAGCGCAAGATGTATTTCCCTTGTATTTAACATAATTACCGTTATTGTCAAAAAATGCAAGTCCGAATTTTTCTCCTCCTACAATCAATACAGAGCCAATTTTATTGAAGTACTCCCGTACAGCAGTTATAAAACTTACTCTATTATCATATCTGACACCTACACGAAATATATCCGGTACAGAAGTCGTAAGAGCAATATGGCTTATTTCGCTAAGAGGATATTCTCTTAACTCTTTATCAAGTTTTTCTGTAATTTTCCCCTGATGAGCAAAATATGAAGTTTTTTCTATATTTTTTTCTTGATCCATAAGAGCCATAGAAATATACACAGAGCCTATATCTATGCCTAAAATTTTATTTTTTTCCATAACCTTTATTTTTTGTCAAGGTCATTATTCGGATTTTTATCAATAATAGTTTTACCGATTATAGCATTATATAAATAGGTTTTACGCCTATCTTTACGTTTAATTTTAGATTTACTTTCATTAGCTCCTTGCTCTACTTCCTTTTGTTCCTCTTTCTGTTCTACTTGTTCAGTTTTATTTTCTTGCTTAGCTTCCTCTGTTTCAGCAGAATTTTCTTTTGTTTCAGAAACACTCACACTTTCAATAATTTTGTCAACATTATTAAGAGCTTCCTCAGAAGTATCATCTTCAAATACTTTTTTCTCTCTGTATTGTTTATGTAAACTTCTGAATACAAAAATATACACCAATAAGAGTAGTAAAATAACGAGTAATAAATATTCCATAGTGAAAAAATTTAAGTAAATTTTAAAAAATTATTTTTTGCCAATTAAATAAAGAAATTCGTCTCTTGTTTTTTCATTCATAAATGCACCTGTAAAAGCAGAAGTAACCGTTATAGAATGCTGTTTTTCTACACCTCTCATCATCATACATAGATGCTGTGCCTCAATAACTACACCTACACCCAAGGGATTAAGAACTCGCTGAATACAATCTCTAATTTGAACCGTTAGCCTCTCTTGAACTTGCAATCTGCGAGCAAACGCATCTACAACTCTGGCTATTTTACTCAAACCTGTTATGTAGCCATTAGGAATATATCCTACATGAGCCTTGCCAATAAATGGTATCATATGATGTTCACACATCGAATATATTTCAATATCTTTAACAATTACCATCTGCTTATAATCCTCTTTAAATATAGCATTTCTTAGAATTTCCTCAGGATCAATTTGATACCCCTGTAATATAAAGCCCATAGCTTTGGCTACTCTCATCGGCGTTTGAGCAAGTCCCTCCCGCTCCGGATTCTCACCAATAATCTTTAAAATCTCTTTATAATGATATGCAAGTTTCTCCAACTTTTCCTTATCAAAAAACTCTGTTTTTCTATAAATACCTTCACCCCAGTTATAACCATGTTCTATTTCACTCATTGTTAATTTTTTTAATAGATCTACAAAGGTAAAAATTATTGTTAATTAAAATATTTTCTAATAAAAAAAATTGTTATTAAACCACCAAATCACTATAAAAAATAAGATTATTCAAATATTAGTTTTTGGCATAAAAAAAACTAAAATATTATCTTTGTAAAACAATGGGCAAAAAAAAGAAAAAACATACTAAAAATAAAAAAGATAAAAAAAATTGGCAGTTTAAACAAGGGCATTACTACGCACTTATTGATGGCATTCCAACAGAAGAAGGAGCAATAGAACAAATGGAAAATGCAATGAGTCTTCCTATATCAATTGCAGGAGCCCTTATGCCTGATGCCCATCAAGGCTATGGATTGCCTATCGGTGGTGTGCTTGCTACCGAAAACACTATAATCCCATATGCCGTCGGAATGGACATAGGCTGCAGAATGGCTCTTTCTATATTTTTTGTAGAAAATCCTGAAAATTTTATCATAAAATATCGCGAAAAATTAAAAAATATTCTTGTCGAAAATACCCGCTTCGGGAAAAAGACCTTTGAGGGTCAAGCCTATGATACTATCTTAGAAAGACCTGAATTTCACCAAATTCCATTACTGAAAAAACTAAAAAAAATTGCTACTGAACAATTGGGAACCTCCGGACAGGGAAATCACTTCGTAGAATTCGGAATAGTTGAAATTATAAAAGATAACGAAATAGAAAACGTACCCAAAGGTAAATATCTCGGACTTCTCTCTCATTCCGGCTCTCGACATTTCGGATATGAGATAGCTAAATATTACTCCGCAATCGCCGAACAAAAAATTAATTTGCCGAACAAACTAAAAAAACTTGCTTGGTTAGAACTTGATACCAGCGAGGGCGAGGAATATTGGCATGCTATGAACCTCGCAGGAGACTACGCAAAAGCTAACCATAATTACATACATAAAAGAATAGCAAAAGCATTAGGAATTAAACCTCTGGCAAAAATAGAAAATCATCATAACTTCGCATGGAAAGAACACTGGAATGGTAAAGATATAATAATCCACCGAAAAGGGGCTACTCCCGCAAATAAAGGCGATTTAGGAATTATTCCTGGCTCTATGACAACTCCTGCATATATTATAAAAGGTAAAGGCTGTAAAAAAACTTTAAACTCCGCTTCTCACGGTGCAGGAAGACTACTTAGCCGAAGAAAAGCACTGAAAACTTTTACTTGGAAACAACTTAAACAGGTTCTGAAACAAGCAGATGTGGAACTTATTGGCGGAGGCTTAGACGAAGCTCCTATGGCTTATAAAGACATAAATACCGTTATTAACAAACAGCAAAATATAATAGATATCCTCGGGAAATTCTATCCCCGAATCGTCAGAATGAACTAATAAAAATATAAAAAAATGAAAACTACAAACGAAATTCAACAACAAATAATTGAAGATTTCTCTCTTTTTGAAGATTGGATGTCAAAATACGAATATATCATTGACTTAGGTAAACGACTGGAACCTATGCCAGAAAAATTCAAAACCGATGAATATTTAGTAAAAGGCTGCGCCTCAAAAGCTTGGATTTATCCAGAATATAAAGACGGAAAATTACATTTCTATGCCGACGGAGACGCTGTTATATCAAAAGGTTTCTTATATCTCCTGTTGCAAGTCTTTAACAATAGAACACCTCAGGAAATATTAGATACTCAACTATTTTTTATAGAAAAAATCGGATTAAAAGAACATCTTTCTCCTACAAGAGTAAACGGATTGATTTCTGCAATCGAACAAATAAAAAAAATAGCAGAAAAATATAAAAACAACTAAATTTAATGGTATAAATATTGCACTATTAACCCCAAAAATTTATCAAAAATGAAACGTTATATATACATTTTTCCAATTTTACTTTTATTCTTAATAATCGCCGCTACAACATCTTGTAAAAAAGAAAAACAACAAGTAATAAATACAGATACAGATACTTTCAATGAAATGCGCTTTTTTGCCAGCATCGACCAATCTAAAATCCAAAGCATTAACGAAATTATTGAAGGCTTTACCTCTCCAATAGAAATGGCTGCAATGATAGAGGATAACAAAATCCCATTCTCAAAAAAATATCTTGCTTCAACAGATATTATTGACAACTACGATACTAATATCAAAAAAGCTTTCGGACTCGGTGTTTTAAGCGCTGATTTGGGTTATTTAACTGTATATCAAAAAAATAATATGATCGTAAATTACTTAATAGCTATAAATCGACTGGCAAATGATTTAAAAGTTGCTCAATTCTTTGACTTTGAAACACTTAAAAACTTGGTTAGTAATTCAGATAATATTGACTCCCTTGTGTTCATTTCTGTTAGTGGATTTCATCAAATAGACCAATATTTTAGACAATCAAATAGAAGCTATCTAAGCGTTTTAAGTGTGACCGGTGTATGGATAGAGAGCTTCTACCTCATAACACAAGTCGCAAAAGATAACCCTGAGCTTAATTTTAAAGATATCATTGGTAGCCAAAAAACACTATTTACAAAATTATTTGAAATTATAAAAGTTTACAAAGGACACCCAACATTCGATTATATAATAAGTCAAATGAATAAACTTAGAATAGCCTTTGAACCTGTCCAAATTACCGAAAAACACGTACAACCAAAAGTTGAATATAAAGACGGAAACCTCGTTATATATCCTGAAACAGAAACTATTATAACAGTAAGCGATGATAACCTACAAAATATTATAAAAACTACTCAACAAGTTAGAAATAACTTACTAAATCTTCAATGAAATCCATAGCTATAATAGGCACAGGAGCAGTAGGTAGCTTCCTTGCACACAGTTTTTACGACATTGGTATCAAAAATCTAATCCTATATAATAGAACAATAGAAAAAGCAAAAAAACTCGCACAAGAAATAAATGCACAAGTAGTTCAAACAATCGATCAACTACCCACAGCAGATTTCTATTTTCTAACCCTAAAAGACGATATAATTGAAAAATTTGCCTCAAAGCCCTTTTTCCGTGATAAATTTATTATCCATACAGCAGGCGCCCAACCCATTGATATCTTATCTTATGCCAAAAATTATGCTGTCTTTTATCCTTTACAAACCTTTGCATTTCCTCTAAAAAATAAAAAACAAATCCCAATTTTAATTGAAGCTTCAAATAAAAAAGCCCTCTCGGAAATAAAAAATTTAGCTCTAAAAATATCTAACAATGTGTTGGAATACAATTCCGAACAAAGACTTTATGCCCATTTAGCCGCGGTTTTTGTAAATAATTTTTCAAATCATTTATTCTGTTTAGCAAAAAATATTCTTAACAAAAAAAATATAAACTCTTCAATTTTAGAACCTTTAATACACCAAACATTTATCAATGCTTCATCAATATCCCCTTGTAAATTGCAAACAGGTCCTGCTAAAAGAAATGACAATACATCAAAAATTACTTAAAAATTTCCCTCAATCCTACACAAAAATATACAAAACATTATCCGAAGCCATTAGTCAATTTTATCATTCATAAATTTTAAATCGTCAAAAAAAAATTTTATATAAAGAAAATTCTTATTATTTTCGGCATTGGATAAAAAAAATCAAAAATGAAGTTAAAAAGTATTTTGCTTGTGGGTTTCTTATTCATTTTTTTTGTTGCTAAAAGCCAAAATAAAGAAGATTTATACAATACAGCACTTAGTTATATGGACGAAGAAGAATACTCTGTGGCAATTAAATACTTAAAACAAGTAATAGAACTTGATAGCACAGACAATCAAGCAAAAATAGATTTAGCATACTGCTATCTAAAAACAAATAATAGGTTTTTAGCCATAGACATCTTAGAAAAAGTAATTAAATCATATAAAAAAGCAGGAAAATTATATACTCCACAAGGCGAAGATGCATATTTTACACTTGGCGAAGCATATTTTTATAACTATGAATTTGATATGGCTTGTGAGATTTTTACAGATCTTATAAATAATGGAACAAATAGAAAAATACGCAAAAAAGCACAAGAAGAAAAAGCTAACTGCCAAAGAGCAAATAAATACTTTAATAATCCCAAAGAATTATTCGTCACATATCTCGATTATATAAATTCCCCTTACCCAGACCATAGCCCAGTTCTCACACTTGACGAAAAATATTTATATTTCACTTCCCGTAGAAAAGGCAGTAGTATGGGTAATATTGCAGAAGATGGTTTACCTTACGAAGATATCTATGTGGTAGATAGACAATCAGATAATCCTACGCCGAAAAATTTAGGAGAACCAGTAAATACTCCTATGCATGAAGCAACCTGCGATATATCAGCTGATGGTACAGAACTCCTGATATATAAATCTACTAATAAGGGTGATATTTATTATTCAAAAAAAGAAAATGGAAAATGGACTAAACCTGTCCCACTTCCAGAACCAATAAATACAAAATATCGTGAAACACATGCTTCATTTTCCAAAGATGGCAAATATCTATTCTTTACAAGTGATAGACCCGGTGGATATGGAGGTTTAGATATATACGTCGCCCAAAGAGACGAAAACGGCAACTGGACAAATATCCAAAACTTGGGACCTGTAATTAATACCTCAAAAGACGAAGAAGGTGTATTTTTAGCACCAGATGGTAAAACCCTTTATTTCAGCTCAAAAGGGCATAATTCAATGGGAGGATATGATGTATTTAAATCCGTAAAGAATGAAGATGGCACTTGGTCAGAACCAGAAAATTTAGGCTTCCCACTTAATACTGTTGATGATGATGTTTTCTTCTATCCTACTGCTACTCCTAATAAAGCATTTTATTCCTCAACACAACAAACAGGCGAAGCTAATATTTATATAGTGGAAATGGTAGGCACCCATAAAAATATAACAATAGTAAAAGGTCATACTTTTGATACTCAACTACTAACTTTCCAATTCCCAATAAATCAGCTTAATAATGACACTCTATATTGGCGCGGTAGAAAAATATATAAACCAAGACACGTATTTTTTGTGCCTACCGATACTGTCCTTATAACTTATTTAAATAAACAGCCTGATAAAGTAATCCTTATTGATAGCGTCTGCAAAGTGCCATACAAAACAAGAATTTTTGACTATAATGTCGCAACAAAAAAAGTAATTGAAATATATAACCCTGCCCATAATTCAGGAAAATACTCATTTGCTATATCAACAGATGTCGAACATCTCATTTATTACACTTCTCCAAACCACATATACGATTTATTAAAACTAAAAAAGAATTCAGGAAATATATATTTTGATGCAGAACTTGATACTATGATCCGCGGCAATATTCACGCTGATAAATATACAGTTTTTGACAAAAACAATACGCAGTTGAACCCTTCACAAGAATTAGAATTTATCATATTAGCAAAATTTATGAAAAAATATCCCTATCTAAGAGTAGAACTGGCTGATTATAACAATGAAGCTAATAAAGAACCTCTTGATAATAAGCGCCTTAAAGCAGTATATACTTATTTAACTTCTTTGGATATTGATTCTGCAAGAATAAAAATTGTTTATTCTGATAGAAACATTACCGGCGATACCTTACTTTATACAATTACAGATATAACAACTCCGGTATCTACACAACCTACTGCTACTCCTACTATTAAAAAAGCTATTTTAGTTCGCGACTTTAATTTTAAACTAAACAAATATCAAAATCCTTCTGCATATCCTACTCTTAAACTTTTAGCAGAATATCTTAAAAATAATCCATCTGCTAAAATCGCTATATATGGATATACAGATACTCAAGGAGTTCCATCATATAACCAAAAATTATCTGAAAAAAGAGCAAACTTCGTAAAACAATATTTATTATCACAAGGCGTAAATCCAAAACAAATTATTGCCGAAGGAAAAGGCTTTTCAAAACAAATATCTATCAATAGAGATAAAGCAGGTAAATTTATATGGGAATCGCTCCCATATAATAGACGTGTAGAAATAAATGTAGTACAACAAGGCGAAAATCAAATTTTATATGTAAAACCAATTACAGTTCCGGATAAATACAAACTTAAAAAAGCTCAGCAAAATATTAAATATAGTGTTTTAGTCAAAGTAAGCTCACAACCACTAAGCCCCGATACCTTCCCATTTGATGTAATAGAAATGAAAGCTTATGATGGAACATACCAATATATTTATGCTAAAAATTTCGATACACAAAAAGAAGCTCAGGATTTCAAAAATTCCATAATTGATAAATTTCCAAAAGCTTATGTTTTTATAAACGATTACAGAAATTAGATTAAAAAAATAACAATAATAAATTAACAAGCCGCCTATAACACTGCTATGGCGGCTTTTTTATTATCATAAACAAATTATCAAACAGCTATTTCGGAGTACATCAAAATACATTTCTTAAAATATTTATTTAGATCTTGCAAAAAACTTTTTTTTATGCTAAAAATAGTTATCTTAGTCGCATTAACAAGTAAAAATTTTTGATTATGGATAAAAAACGCGTTTATTTATTCGGTGGAGGCAGCGCCGAAGGTAGTGCAAAATTAAAGAATTTATTAGGAGGTAAAGGTGCTAATCTGGCAGAGATGGCTCGTATTGGCGTACCTGTACCTCCGGGATTTACTATTACCACAGAAACCTGTATTGATTATTATAAACTTGGAGAGGAACAAATCCGCAAAGTTCTGGAAAAGGACGTTGTGGACGCCATACATTTTATTGAAAAAGAAACAGGCAAGAAGTTTGGAGATATTAATAATCCATTGTTGGTATCTGTCCGCTCTGGCGCCCGTGTTTCTATGCCTGGAATGATGGATACAGTCCTGAATCTGGGTATTAACGACGAGGCTGTCCAAGGATTGGCTAAAAAGACTGGAAATGAGCGTTTTGCATGGGATGCTTATCGCCGTTTCATTCAGATGTATGGCGACGTGGTTATGGGCGTAAAACCGGAAAAAGGTGAGATTGATCCGTTTGAGAAGGCAATTGACGAAATGAAAGAAAAACGCGGAGTTGAGCAAGATACTGACCTCACAGCTGAGGACCTCAAAGAACTCGTTGGAATTTTCAAAGACATCGTTAAGAAATATACTGGACGTGAATTCCCAACCGACCCATGGGAACAGCTCTGGGGAGCAATCATGGCAGTATTTAACAGCTGGAACAATGAACGTGCAATAGCCTATCGCCGTATCCACGAAATACCTGATGACTGGGGTACTGCTGTGAACGTTGTTGCCATGGTATTCGGTAATATGGGAGATACCTCTGCTACTGGTGTGGCATTTACCCGTGATGCTGCTACCGGCGAAAAACGTTTCAATGGCGAATATCTGGTTAATGCTCAGGGCGAGGATGTTGTGGCCGGTATCCGCACACCTCTGAAAATCACCAAAGCTGACTCTATCGCATGGGCAAAAGCTAATGGAATTAGCGAGGAGGAACGTGTAAGTAAATATCCGTCTCTGGAAGAATATATGCCAGAGGTTTACAAAGAACTGTTTGAAATTCAGCAGAAACTGGAACAGCACTATCGCGATATGCAGGACATTGA
>CAZWVR010000012.1:0-41703 GCA_964637235.1 uncultured Bacteroidales bacterium
AGGAGGAGGTACCGCGTCTATCCCGTCAGTTCCGGACTTATCCGCAGTATCCAACGGCATATTCCAGTGGAAAAGACTTCCCGCTGGGCGTTGTCAGGGAGTGATACCAACAAATAGGAAACATCAATAAAAACAACATTCCCAGCGAGTGTTTTTCATTTGTGGGACACAAAAAATTTCAAACTTTGGTTTGAAGAAAGTCAAAAGACTTTGATAATTTTATTTCCACAAGACAAAAGTCTTATAGAGAGAAAAAGTTTTGTGGTTTGAATGATAGATTTAACAATAATTTTAGATATCTACTCCGAATGTTGTTCTAATAAACCAACCTATTGCGAAAGATAATACAGAGACAGATAAGCTTATTATAACCATTTCTAAGAATTGCTTTCTGAAATTTAGATCATTAGTAACTGACATAAAGAAATTAAAGAAAGCAATTATTAAAATAGCAATAATTAGGGCTAAAATTAAAGCCACATAGTAATTTTTAATAAAAAGATATGGAAAGATAAGCAAAATAACAGTTATGATGTAAGCAATTCCAGTATATAAAGCAGATTTAATAGGGCTTTTATTTTCACCTTCGGTTTTAGTGGATAAGTATTCAGATGCAGCCATAGAGAGTGCAGCAGCAAAACCGGTGATAATACCAATAATAGCAATTAATTTAGAATTTTGTAAAGCAAAAGTAAATCCTGCTAAAGCCCCAGTTAGTTCAACTAAAGCATCATTTAAACCTAAAACAACAGATCCCATGTATTTTAAAATTTCTTCGTCTAATAGATTAATTAATTTTTGTTCATGTTCAAATTCGTCTTTTATAATATCTTTGGCTTCAGGGATATATGGTCGGATAAATTCATATCGCTGCTGGGCGCTTTCTTCTCCTTGTTCCATTAATTTTATAGCAAAAGTTAATCCGAATAGTGTGGCAATAAAAGTGTAAAACCAAACTTTAAAACGATTAGGTTCTACCTGGGTTTGAGAGTATTTTTCAAATAATTTGTAATGCCCATGTTCTTCGTTTGCAATAACTTCTAATACATGAGCATTTTTTTCAGATTTAGTTTTCCCCGCTAATTTTTTATAGATATAATATTCTGTAATTTCGTTTTTTTGATATTCTAATAATTTTTCTTTTACCTCAGAAGGTATCATGATTTTAAATATTTTTATTTTTAAAAGGAGGCGCCGTTTTAGGCGCCCCCTTGATAGGAGGGCATAAAGCTATCAGTGTATTATTTTAAGCTATCCCAGTATTCAATTAAATCTACGACTCTATTAGAATAACCCCATTCATTATCGTACCAAGCTATGATTTTAAAGAAATGGTCATTAAGCTGCATACCGGCGTTTGCATCAAATATAGATGAATGGCTGTTTCCTATGATATCTGAGGAAACGATGGGATCTTCTGTGTATTCTAAGATACCTTTTAGTTCACCTTCTGCTGCTTTTTTCATAGCAGCTTTTATTTCCTCATAGTTCGTTGCTTTATCCAGACGTACAACAAAGTCTATGATGGAGGCGTCAAGAGTAGGAACACGCATAGACATCGCATTAACTTTGCCTTGTAGTTCAGGTAATACTTTTGTTGCTGCTTTTGCAGCTCCTGTGGTAGTAGGTATTATATTGAAACTTGCACGTCCACGACGCCAGTCTTTCGGTGAAATATTATCAACAGTGCGTTGATTAGCTGTTACAGAATGTACTGTGGTCATTAACCCTTCTACAATGCCGAAGTTTTCGTTTAAGACTTTTAGTACCGGAACAAAACAATTTGTAGTGCATGAGGCATTAGAAATTATGTCTAAGTCATAAGTAAGTTTTTTATGATTGCCTCCCATAACGAACATAGGAGTATCATCTTTTGATGGCGCAGACATTACTACTTTTTTAGCACCGGCTTTCAGGTGTTTCTCGGCTTTTTCGCGAGTGAGGAAAAGTCCTGTGGATTCTACTACATATTCTGCACCTACTTCATCCCAATGTAAATTTGCAGGATCTTTTTCCGATGTACAGCGGATTGTATGTCCATTGACAATCAAATTTCCGTCTTTGACTTCCACTGTGCCATTGAAGCGTCCATGAACTGTATCGTATTTTAATTGATATGCCATATATTCAACATCAATCAAATCATTTATCCCCACCACTTCAATGTTTGGACGAGACATTGCAATGCGGAATACTAATCTCCCTATGCGTCCAAATCCGTTGATTCCTATTTTAATTTTTTCCATAGCTTTTTTTTTGCAAAAATAGAAAAAAATGAATTCAAAAGAAGTCTTTTGTTGATTAGATGTTAAAAAATTTTACTAAAAAGCTTATTTTTATCTGAATTGTATTATTTTTGCCTAAAACTTTATGCTGACCAAATCTCAACGTCAATATATTGACAGACTTCGTAGAAAAATAGGCAAAACCGTTATCAAACATAATTTGATAGAGAATAATGACTGCGTTTTGGTAGGTGTCTCCGGTGGAAAAGATTCATTAATACTTCTTGATGCATTGACTTCTAAGCGTAGTGGAATACCGATAAGTTATAAAGTTATAGCAGTTCATATTCAGGTGAAAAATGTTCTATATCGTGCAGATGTAAACTTTATACGAGATTTTGCACAAGAGCGTGGTTTTGAATTTCATGTTTTTGATATAAATCCGGATTTTGATAGAGATAAAAAAGTTTCTCCATGTTTTATTTGTTCGTGGAATAGACGAGCTGAGCTTTTTAAGCTTACTAAACGTTTTGGCTGCAAAAAATTGGCATTTGGGCATCATTTAGATGATGCTATTGAAACATTACTTATGAATATGGCTTTTAATGGAGAGATAAGTGCTTTGCCATATAGTGTAGAGATGTTTAATGGCAGATTTTCTATAATTCGACCTATGTTAAATATACGGGAACGAGATTTAATTCGTTATGCTAAATTAACAGGACTTGATAATAAAGAACTTAAAAAATGCAATTTTGCAGATTTTTCTCGTCGCGAAACTGTTAAGGAGATAATAAAAATGTTTGAAAAGATAAATCCGAAGGCGGGAATTAATATTTTTCGTTCTACAAATAAAATAATTGATAAATATTTGCCAAAATTAAATGTTTATGAGCAATCTCGTCGCCATAGTGGGACGCCCTAATGTGGGTAAATCAACATTATTTAATCGTCTTACACATAGTAGGGAAGCTATTGTTAACGAAGAAAGTGGTGTTACCAGAGATAGACATTATGGAACTGTTCAATGGAACGATTATGTATTCAGTATTGTGGATACAGGTGGCTTTGTTCCAAAAAGTAAAAATATCTTTGAGAAGGAAATAAAAAAACAAGTGGAAATTGCCCTTGATGAGGCTGATTTAATTTATTTTCTTACAGATGTGACAACAGGAATTACTGATATTGATTATGCTATTGCTGATATGCTACGTAAATCGCAAAAACCTGTTTTTCTGGTTGTTAATAAAGTAGATAATTCTGAACGCATTTATGACGCATACGAGTTTTATGGTTTAGGTTTATCCGAGGAAATCTTTATGATATCTGCCGTTAATGGAACTGGCACAGGTGATTTGTTAGACAGAACTATTGAAACCTTAAAGAAAATAAATCCGAAAGGGGCAGAACTATTGCAACAAGGAGTTCCTAAATTTGCAATTGTTGGTCGTCCTAATGTGGGTAAGTCCTCTATATTGAATGCTTTATTGGGTGAACAGCGAAATATAGTTACAGATATTCCAGGAACAACGCGTGATAGTATTCATACACGTTATACTAAATTTGGAAAGGACTTTATTTTGATAGATACAGCAGGTTTGCGTCGTAAAAGTAAAGAAAAGGAAGCTGTAGAGTTTTATTCTACAATGCGTTCTATTCGTGCTATTGAGCAATCTGATGTTTCTTTATTAGTTATTGACGCTACCGAAGGTATAACTGCTCAAGATTTAAATATATTTCGTGTAATCCAAAGACGCCATAAAGGTATAGTCATTCTGGTCAATAAATGGGATTTGGTGCCAAAGGAAACTTATACTTATGAAGATTATAAAAATGCAATATATTCACGTATCGCACCTTTTGATGATGTCCCGATTGTTTTTACTTCTGCATTGACTAAGCAACGTTTGCTTAAAGCTATGGATATAGCTCAGAAAGTTTACGATAATAAAAAACGAAGAATAAAAACTTCGGAATTAAATAATTATCTTTTACCTATTATAGAACAGACCCCTCCTCCTATGTATAGAAATCGTCCCGTGAAAATAAAGTATATTACTCAATTGCCTGTTGATTATCCTGCTTTTGCATTTTTTGCCAATTATCCTGATAAAATTAAAGAAAATTATAAAAGATTTTTGGAGAACAAAATTCGTGAAAAATATGATTTTTCAGGTGTGCCTATTGAGATTTTTTTCCGTAAAAAATGACATTTTGTTAAAATGTATTAAATTTAGAAAAATTCTAAATTAAAAATTTTTATTATAAGAAAATTGTTTTATATTTGTACTGTCAAATCATAAAATTTACATTATGAGAGAACTTATTGAAAATTTAACAAAAGCCTTTATAGGCGAAAGTTTAGCACGTAATCGTTATACTTTTTATGCAAAAGTTGCTAAAAAAGAAGGTTATGAACAGATTGCTGATAATTTTTTAATCACAGCAGAACAAGAAGCTCAGCATGCTAAGTGGTTGCTTACTTTAATCAATGTATTGAAGGATAAAACAGATGAGAATTTTGACATCGTAGAAGTGGAAGCAGAAGCTTCTACTGTTTATGGTACTACTATTGAGAATTTGAAGGCTGCTATTGCTGGGGAGAATTATGAATATACAACTATGTATCCGGAATATGCAGATATCGCTGAAAAAGAGGGTTTCCCGGAAATTGCCAATAGATTACGAGCAATAGCCCGAGCAGAGCAGCACCACGAAGAAAGATATAAACGTTTTCTGGAAATGATAGAACAAGGTAAAGTGTTTAAGCGTGAGAAAAAGGTTTATTGGGTATGCCGTAAGTGTGGATATGTTCATTATGGTGAGGAACCTCCTGCTTCTTGTCCTTCTTGTAGTCATCCAAGAAGTTATTTTGAGCTGAAACGTGAGGAATATTAATTTGATTTAAGGGGGAACAAAGGAATATGGTTCCCTCTTTTTTTTAAGTAAATTTAGCAATAAAATGCCATTGTCTTAAATATTTGCTATAAATTTTGCATTAGGGTAGGATATTTTAATAATTTTTTTTTATTTTTGACAAATTCGTTTTATGATTGTAAAAATACCTAACAATTTAATTCCTGAAAGGAAATATATTGTAGATTTTTTTTTAAAAGATAGTTTAAAATTAGATTATGAGATAAGGTATCATTCTCGGCCTGAGTATGTTATTGAGTTTAACAATAAGACTATAAAAATAAATGACCATTTCTTTTTTGCTTATAAGGAACCTTCTGAATATTTAAAAATAAAAGCTCTCCCAAATCAGGTTGTTTATGCTGAAAATCAGCTTATTCCACTTGATGATATGCCCATAATTTATGGTACTGAACAAATTTTCTTTTATGAAAATAAAATAGTAATTGATGCGGATATCTTTGCTTCTGCATATTTTTTATTGACAGATTGGGAGAGTTATGTTAGAAAAGAAAGAAATAATTTACATTCTTTTCCAAGAGAAAAATCTTTTGTTTTTAGAAATCGGCTGTTTATACGTCCTATTGTTAATGAATACATCGAATTTTTAAGAAATGCATTTGCTTATTTAAATTATCATATTGACAGAAAAAAATTTTTTAAGCCTCTTTTATTGATAGATGTAGTAAAACTTTCTAAATTAGAGGAGATTTCTTTTTCTAAATTTGTAAGAAATATTTTTCGTAAACGTGAGCCAATAGATTTTATAGAATATTTTACTTCTTTTGGCATTGATACTTATTTTTTCTTTTTTGCTAATGTAGCATATCCTGCTATTTATAAATTATCAACTTTAAAACAAAGTGATTTGATAACATTAACAAAGAGAAAAAATGGATATCCTGCTATATTGTTTCCATATCAAGTATTTAATAGTTCCGAACATATTAAATTTTTGAAAAAGGAATTTGAACAATTATTTGGCAAAGTAGAAATTGGGAAAATTTATCGTTCTGTATATTCCAATCCTTTAACTTTCCAAATTTTTGATAGCAAAATCTCTATTTTGGTAGATGACGGGTTTAATTTTGATATTGGTTTTTATTACGGGATTTGCAGTAGATTTCGTAGTTTTGATTTTATTTCCCGCAAAAAATATAATTTCTACATATTACCGGTTATAATTTCTTATGAAGGTCTTATACCTTTTATGGATAAGCCTAAATTTATACAACGAGAAATAAAACGTCGTAGAAAGCTTGTTGAATTTTTTGGAGGTGAATTTGTAATAAATTGGGAAAATACAATACCTTTTAAGTCAAGTTTAAAAAATGTGAATAATTTTTTACAGAATAGGATATTTTTTTAATATTTTTTTACCACTATTTATGAAAAAATAACATTTTTATTGACAACTCTTTCCGTATTTTTGCTGTCTTTAATTTAGAACTTATAATAAATAAAAATGCTTATGAAAAAAAGAGGTATCTTTTTATCTATTTTTTTAATGTTTTATGTATATATTTTTGCTCAGGACATAACACCTGTTAGTTCTAATTCTTCTATGCCACCCAATGGATACTTAGTACATCCTTCTGTAATAAAAAAGCCTGATACTTTCTTTATTACAAGACCATTACGCGATGCTCCTAAAATCTCGCCTGAATATTATCAGCAAGATTATGAAATGGACGATAGAGAACGAGAAAACGTAGTTTTTAGATTGGAAGATAAGACTAAAAATCCTGTGCGAGAAGACCCAGTAAGGCAAAAATTCTTTGGTACAAAGTCAAAAGCCTCCATAAATATTTTACATAATTATGACGGACAGAGTTCTCCATACTATCCCCCTGATGCAAATGGTGACGTCGGTCCTACTTATTATTTTCAGACGGTTAATACTACTTACACAATATATAACAAATCTGACGGAAGTGTGGCAGCAGGACCTGCTGATTTAAATACAATTTTTGACTCCTCTTTACCAGGAGCCAATTATAACGACGGCGACCCTATTGTTTTATACGATGCAAAAGCAGGTAAATGGTTTTATGCAGAATTTTCTGTTTCAGGGTCTAATGATTATATGCTTATTGCTGTTTCTAAAACTTCTGACCCAACAGGACAATGGTATAGTTGGTCTTTTGACGTGGACGATACCCCCGACTATATGAAATTTGGTATTTGGAGAGATGGATATTATATGGCTACTAATACCTCTAACGGGAGGGATGTTTATGTTTTTGATAGATCAGCTATGTTGGCAGGAGACCCAAATCCAACAATGATAGGTTTTGATAATCCATGGCGTCCTTCTACCTTTGATGGGTTTCATTGTATTTTACCATTAGATAATGACAGTACTTGGGCACCTCCGGGGACACCAGGAATGTTCATCACTGTGGTAGATGACGGACAAGGCAACTCTGCTGATGAACTCTGGCTTTATGAACTTCATGTTGATTGGAATAACCCCTCAAATTCAACTTTTACGAGAAGCCAAACTATTCCTGTCGCCGCTTTTGATGGTGATTTTAGTGGGAATTGGGATAATATAGCACAGCCTGGTACTTCACAAAAATTAGATGCTGTCTCAACCGTTCTTATGTTCAGGGCTCAATATAGAAACTGGGGAAGTTATCAAACTATTGTTGCCGCTCATACCGTTGACGTAAACGGTGACGGCTCTGTGGCTGGTATTAGATGGTATGAACTCAGAAATGAAGGCTCTGGCTGGTATATAAAACAACAATCAACATATTCACCTGATAACACAAGCAGATGGCTTCCTTCTATTGCTATGAATGACCATCACCAGATAGCAATAGGTTTCAGTGTTTCAGACGATAATAGCACTTATCCGGGTATTAGAATTGTAGGTCAATCTTCTTGTGCCCCAGCCAACACACTGGATATGCCAGAAATAAATGTTGTTGATGGTCTTTCTGCTCAAAGCTCATATAACAGATGGGGCGATTATGCTATGATGTCTGTGGACCCCACAGATGGCACAACTTTTTGGTTTACAACAGAATATATAGGCAATAACGGGAATAGAGAAACTAAAATTGTAGCATTCCAGTTTGCAGAAGATTGCCAGCCACCTTCTATAACTTCCGTATCCGATGACCACGTTTACGAAGATAGAGGTAAACAACTAACAATTGACGGAGACGGACTTCTTGGTGCTGAATTTTATCTTGATAATGTAGCAGGCTCTGTAATTTCAAATAGTGGAACGCAGGCTGTTGTGGATTTTCCACCAGCTGACTATTCAGCAGGTAAATTGTTGGTAATAAATTCTGTTGGTAGAGATTCTGTCTATTTAAATATTTACAACAGAAACATTATACCCGTTGTGGCAGGAGCTGGACCTACAAGCGACAATCACCCTACCATTAGCAGTGCTTTGCAAGGTATATATGGCTGGTATGGGAACACTGCATTTAACTCTGGCGAATTGCCCGGCGAAAAAACTATTATGGTATATGCTGGAACTTATAACGATACCGCTACAACACCTGATATAACCCCTGTTTCTACTGACAGACTTGTTATTAGAAACAACCCAGGAGACCAAGTAGTGCTTGACGGACAAGGTAAATCTTTTGTCCTTAAACTTACAAAAGACTATATAAGTGTAAAAGGCTTACAATTTACAAATGCTGATAAATTGTTGATTGTCAATTCGTCTAACGATAGTATTCTCTTCAATAAATTTTATAGTGCAATAGATAGCGCAGCTATTGTTTTAGATAATGCTTCTAATGTATTTATTGAGAACAACTTAATTATAGACAACTTTAAATACGGACTAAAAGCTCAAAACAGCACAACTAATTCTACTCTTAAAAATAATACTTTTGCAAATAATGGTGGCACGGTAAATCCTGCTACTGGCGTACAATTATTTTACGACGATTTTGAACAAGACCCAAATAACAACTGGAACGAAAGCTCTTCTGATTGGGATTGGTATTCAGGAAGCATATTTACTGTTTCACCTAATCACGGGTTAGGGATATACAATTCCTCTGATTATATATATTCCAATGCCATAGATATTACGGGATATACAAATCTGACAATTTCAGCTTATGCTCGTTCTTATGGTACGCTAGAATCAAATGATTACGTTAAAGGCGAATATAGCTTTGACGGTAGCAACTGGACACAATTTTTATATCTAAATGATGATAATACTACTTGGACGCAACAATCTGCAACAGGAGTTACACCTTCCTCTAATACTTTATATTTACGTTTTTATGGTAATTGTGGTTATAATGAATACTGGCTTCTTGACGACGTAGAAGTCACAGGTGATGAAGATTTTTCTCCGTATGATGAAGGTGCGGCAGTTTTTGTAGCTTCTGGCTCTTCTTTAAATATAAAAAACAATATTTTAAGTGCTAAAAACGGAACAGCATATTATGCTTTGATAAATCAAGGAACAATAACGAGTGACTATAACCTTTATTTTGCTAATGGCAACAATAATTTAATAAATGACGGAGGCACTGATTATGCCAATCTCTCCTCGTGGTCAAATGCTGGTGCTAATGACATTGAAGGCGACCCTCTGTTTGTAGGGGCAGGAGACTATCACATACAATCTGTTGATGGCTCTTATCATAATGGAGAATGGCCTCCGCTAACTGCAAACAACGGAACTTGGACTAATGACGCCTCTACTTCACCTGCTCGCGACGCAGGGGATCCAGCAGACCCCTACGCAAATGAACCACAAAGTGGAAACCGCATAAATATTGGTGCTTACGGTAATACTGTTCAGGCTTCTAAAACTTTTATGTGTGTATATCCTAACACTCAGGCTTCAAATGTTACGGTTAGCGTAGCTTCTACAACAAGCTTAGATGTATCCTGGACACGTGGCGACGGAGACCAAGTAATTGTCCTTGCAAAAGAAGGTTCAGCAGTAGATGCAGACCCTGTGGACGGCACTGCTTACACTGCAAACTCTGTATTCGGTTCTGGTAGCCAGATTGGAACAGGTAATTACGTCGTATATATCGGCACTGGAACTAATGTCACAGTCACAGGATTAACTACTGGACAAACTTATTACTTCGCTGTTTATGAATTTACTACTGATAATAATTGCTACCTCATTCCAGGAGCAACAGCAAGTGGTACACCACCAGCACTAACTTGGAATGGTTCAGTAAGCACTGACTGGCAAACTCCTCAAAACTGGACGCCTAATCAAATACCTACTGCTTCGGATGATATAAATATTCCTGCTGGCTGTCCAAATTACCCTGTTGTGGATGATGGAACAACAGTTGCCGTTTGCAATAATATGAATATAGAAAATGGAGCTTCTGTTACGATTGCTCCTAATGGTAGAATGACTGTTAATGGTAGTATTACAAATAATGCAGGTGTCTCTGGGCTAATTATTCAATCTGACGCCACTGGGACAGGCTCTCTGATACATAATTCTACAAGTGGTGTGCCTGCTACTGTTAATCTTTACCTTGCTGCAAATGGAGGGAAACAATGGCATATGCTTTCAAGCCCTATTGATGCTGCACCTTTTACTGTATTCCCTTCATATACTGATCTATATTATTACGACGAAACAACAGACGATTACTGGCATGGCAATACATACGGACCTTTAAGTACTATGGGCTGGACTGCTCCAAATACAGCAGGTAATATGGCTGTAAATACTGGCTATTTATTCAATAGCTTTGACTACACAATGCAATTTCAAGGTAATTTAAACACTCCTAATGTTGCAAATTCTATATCAATATCATACACAGACCATACAGGCATAGGTAATGCTGACCCAACTTACAATTATGACGATATGGATGGCTGGAATTTGATAGGAAATCCTTTTACAAGTGCTATTGACTGGACGCAGGTTGACGCTCACGCTGCAAATCTATACGATGCTATATATTTCTATGACGGAAATGCTGGTACTTATGTCAGTTATGTCGTTGGTACTGATTCCTATGACGGACAAGGAACAAATGGTGCTACGCAGTATATTCCACCTATGCAAGGCTTCTTTGTCAAAGGAAATAAATCTCTTGGTTTGGGCGGAACTTTGACTATTCCTCCTTCTGCAAGAGTTCACAATTCACAAGCATTTTGGAAAAATAACGATGAACAGCGAAATATGATGAGGCTTAAAATTACTGCTAATGGATATTCCGACGAAACGGTTTTAAGAGTATATGAAAACGCTACCGATAAATTTGACGATAATTACGATGCTTATAAACTTTTCAGTATGAAAAATGGTGTTCCTCAAATTTACTCATTAGACGCTAATCATACTGAATATTCAATAAATACATTCAATTTGCAACCTGGTACTTTAACTTATGTGCCTTTGAATATTTTGAACTTCACTGGCGAGTATCAGATAGATGTTTCTGCCTTCAATTTTGACAATATTAAAGTTTATCTTTTAGACAATATTACTTCTGAAAAATTACCTCTTTACGAAGGTAGAACTATTTATGGAGTTTATCAACCTTTGCAATGGCCTCAAACAAGATATACATTATTATTTTATAAACCATTATCTCCAACTGATGAACCAGCAATTGAGGTGAATGAAATAAGCATTTATCCTAATCCTAATGACGGATATTTTAATTTGATTGTAAATAAAAATTTGAAACATTATACAGTTGAAATTGTTGATTTAACAGGCAAACAATTGTATAAAAAAGAATTTGATAATCAGATGATTAGCTATCTCGATTTACGTTATCTCAAATCTGGATCTTATATTTTGAGAGTTTATAATAATGATGAAAACTTTATAAGATACACAAAACTTATTGTTAAATAATAGAAAATTTTTTTGTTATGAAAAAAGTAATACTTCTCGGGCTTATTATTTTGGGCTTTTGGGGATTAAAATCACAAAATATTATAGAAGCACAGAATTCAGCAAAAGGAATAATATCAATAGAATTTAAGCCAGCGGCTTATCATGATACCTCACCACCTTTATGGCAGATGATTCAGAATGCAGAACATAATGTTGAAAATGTTTCGGAGAAAAAAGAACATCACGAAGTATTTAATATATTAAAGTATAAAGGTGTAGGATTGCCAGAAGGAGAACAGGCAAACACTCCTGACCCTCTTTCTAAAATACAGCAAAATTATTATAAGACACACGCTAATAAAGCTGTTAATCTTACTGTATTAGCAAATTTTGACGGTTTAGATAATCAAGATGGAGTAGCTCCCCCCGATGTTCAGGGAGATGTTAATACTCAATTTTATATGCAATGCGTTAATAATCATACTATTATATATAATAGAGATGGCTCAATAGCGCAGGGTCCATTCCCTACATCAGACTTCTGGCAAGGTACTGGATATGATGATAGAAATGACGGTGATGCAGTTATCCTATGGGATGAAGCTGCTCAACGTTGGGTAGTCACGCAATTTTATCTACCTTCAAGTGGGACGCAGTATCTTTTAATTGCTATTTCTCAAAGTTCTGACCCAACAGGTAGTTATTACAGATATGCTTTTGGATATCAATATATGCCAGATTATCCTAAATGGGCTGTTTGGCCTGATGGATATTATGTCGGTGCTAATGCTTTTGACCAGAATAATAATTATGCTTATCAAGGCGTGTATGTTTCCGCTTTTGAACGGGATAAAATGCTTGTTGGTGCCTCTGCTCAGAGTGTTACAGTGCAACTTAGCACTGATTATTGGTCTGTATTCCCTGTTGATGCAGATGTTTTTCCTTCTACTAATATTCCTGCATATTATATAAGTGATCAGCTGGATAGTTATACTGGCAATAACCAAGTTTATTTGTATAGGCTTAGCGTTGATTGGAGCGCTCCTTCTGCTAATTTTACTAATGAAGCAACTTTATCAGTTGCATCTTATGATTTATTCAATTCAGATACAGAAGTGCCACAGCCTGGTACTACCGACAAATTAGACCTATTGCATTATAGAACAATGTACCGTAGTTATTACCGTCCATTTCCTTCAAAAGGGTATAGTTCTATTGTAATGACAAGGACTGTTAATGACGGAGGCGTAGCAGCTGTGCGTTGGTATGAATTTAGAGACTATGGCAGTGGCTGGTCTGTATATCAACAAGGAACATACAACCCCGGAGACGGCAATTGGCGTTGGATGCCCTCCATTGCTATGAACGAATGTGGTGATATTGCATTAGGATATTCCGTTTCTAGTGGTAGTAAATATCCTTCCATTGACATCGTTGCCCGATATGCTGACGACCCCACAGGTGTTATGACTACAAACGAATTAGAAATTTTAACAGGTAATGCTTCTCAAACAGGCGTATCACGTTGGGGAGACTATACTATGATGAGTATAGACCCAGTGGATAATTCTTCATTCTGGTACACAGGAGAATATACATCAGGAGGCTGGAACTGGAAAACAAGGATAGCAAATTTTAAACTGCCTTGTGTATTGCCTACAACACAAGCTTCGTCAGTTTCTGCTTCCTCAATAACAACCTCATCTTTGACTTTACAATGGACACGTGGAGACGGAGATAGTGTTATTGTGCTGGCAAAAGAAGGTTCAGCTGTTGATGCTGACCCGCAAGCAAACACTTCTTATCAGGCTAATAGCACTTTTGGTGCTGGTGATCAAATAGGAACAGGTAATTATGTTGTTTATGTAGGGACTGGGACATCTGTAAACATTACTGGTCTTAATGCCTGCACTGATTACTATTTTGCTGTATATGAGTATAATCACCATTGTAAAGACGTTTGCTATCTTACGCCAGCTGCCACTGCTAACGCAACAACTCAATGTTCGCCGCCTTCTATAACTTCCGTTACACCTGATAACTTCTTTGCTGACAAAGGAAAAACTCTTACAATAGACGGTAGTAATTTATCAGGCGCAACTGTCACTCTCGGTGGTATTACTGGAACTATTACTTCAAACACTGATAATCAAATAGTTGTAGATTTTCCACCGGGATATTATACCAACAATACTTTAACTGTAAGTACTGGCGCAGGTAGCGATACATACACTGTTACAGTAAATAAGCGTAATATTATACCTGTCGGAGGTGGAACAGACCCACATTCTACCATTCAGAGTGCTCTTGATGGTTTATATGCTTGGTATGGTAATACTGCCTTTAATTCAGGACAATTGCCCGGACGTAAAATCATTGAAATTTATTCTGGCACTTATACTGAACAGGTTGCTCCAAATAACAAACTCAATCCTACTTCTACTGAAAATTTAGTTATACGCGCAGCTAATGGTGCTAATGTAGATATTGACGCAACAGGTAAAGACTTTGGTATTTATATAAACGGAATTTCTTACGTAAAAATAAAAGGTTTAACTGTTCACGGCTCTAATAAAGAATGTATTTACATAAAAGGAAATACAAATGCCAGAGGTGGAACAGATACCGTTGTTTATACCAAAGCTTATGGTTCTGTAAATGGTTCTGGTATTGTTGTTGATACAGCGGATAATTCTTTACTGCAAAACAATTTGATTTATGACAACTATAACTTTGGAATAAGAGTAATTGGAAGCAACAACGTAAAAATTATCAACAATACCATTGTTGATAATGGACACGAGAGTAAAGCTCCACCATTGCCGGGAGTTTATGATCCTGCACAGGTTTATGTAGAATCTGGAACAGGAACAACTCTAAAAAACAATATTTTATATTCACAATCAGGCAATTATGTATTTACTTTAAAAACCGAAACTGGCGTTACTGTTAATTCCTCCTATAATACTTATTACAAGAATAACAACACTTATCTTGTCTATTATAATGGCAATCTATATTCAGACTTAGCAAGTTGGCCTGACGCTGGAACTGGCGATATTGAAACAGACCCGCAATTTGTTGATTATGCTAATGACGATTTTCACATCTTTTCCGAAGCTGGCTCTTATCACGGTGGCGAATGGCCTCCACTAACTGCAAACAGCGGTACGTGGACTAATGATGCCTCTACTTCACCTGCATTAGACGCTGGCGACCCAGCAGACCCATACGCAAATGAGCCACAAAGCGGTAATCGTATAAATCAAGGGGCTTATGGAAATACTGTTCAAGCTTCTAAAACCCCTATAACTAATCCTCCACAAATAACAGACGCTTCGCCAAATTATTTGTATGAGGACAGAGGTAAAAGAATTACTATAACTGGCTCATATTTGCAGAATTCCACTTTTGTTCTCGGTGGTGTAGCTGGAACTGTTGTCTCAAATGACGGCTCTACCGCAGTTGTTGATTTTCCTCCTGCTGATTACGTAGGCAATGACTTAGTGGTCACTAATGCCGCTGGCTCTACAACATACACAGGTATTTCTGTTTTGCAAAGAAACATTATACCTGTTGTTGCTGGGGCTGGTATCACAAGCGACAATCACCCAACAATACAAAGCGCTCTTGACGGACTTTATGCGTGGTATGGTACTAATTCGTTTGACGCAGGAGATTTACCAGGTCGTAAGATAATTGAAATATATTCTGCAACCTATTCTGAACGTGTTGTGCCTAATCCTAATTTTGTTATTACTCAAACGGCAAATCTTGTCATTAGAGCCGCTGCTGGCGAAAACGTAATTGTGGACGCAACAGGCAAAACACAAGGTATTTATGTAGATAGTTTACCTTATGTCGCAATATATGGACTTACTGTCCAAAATGCTGATGGTGAGGATATTTACATAAAAGGTTATGCCGATACTTTGAAATATAACAAACTTATAAATTCCAGCACTGCTTCGGGACTTATTCTTGAAAATGCTTCTGCTTCGGTTATTCAAAACAATTTGATTTACAATAATTACAATTTTGGTATTCGTTTAATTGGTAGTGATAATGTGAAAGTTGTAAATAATACAGTAGCAGATAACGGACACGAGTCAAAAGCACCACCTTTGCCAAACTCCTATGACCCTGCACAAATCTATGTTCAATCTGGCACAGGTGTTCAACTTATTAACAATATTATATTTGCCAAAGCAGGAAATTATGTTTTCACCTTAAAAACAGAGGACGGCATTACTGTAAATACTTCATATAATACCTATTACAAAAACGGCAACACGTATCTGGTTTACTATAATGGTTCGGTATATTCAGATTTAGCAAGTTGGCCTGACGCTGGAACAGGAGATATTGACTTAAATCCAAGATTTGTTGACGAGTCAAATAATGATTATCACATTCTTTCAGAATATGGCTCTTATCACGGCGGTGAGTGGCCTCCATTGACTACAAACAGCGGAACGTGGACTAATGATGCTTCTACTTCACCTGCTTTGGACGCTGGCGATCCTTCATATCCCTATGATAATGAGCCTGTTAGTGGTAGTCGTATAAATCAAGGGGCTTATGGAAATACTGTTCAAGCTTCTAAAAGCCCTGGTGAATACGTCTGGGACGGGTCAGAAAGTACTGACTGGCAAACTCCTCAAAACTGGACTCCTGAAAAAGTACCTACGGCTTCGGATATTGCACGAATTCCTGACGGATGCCCAAATTATCCTAAAATTGACGAAAATAACGACGAATGTAAAAATCTAATCGTTGAAGCCGGTGCCTCTGTAACTACTGCTACTGGCGGAGTTTTAACTGTATATAACGACTTAACTGTGCAAGGACAAAGTGCAAAACCAGGAGTTATTACTATCAATGGTGGAGACCTAAAAGTAAACGGAAATGCTTCGTTTGGTCAATTTTCTCAATTGAATATTTACACTCTTAATTTGACATTAAACACTGTAAACTTTGACAAAGACAGCAGAACTCATTACTACAACACTTTGACAATGTATAATTATAACTATGGCGATTTATTTATTGACGGAACTGGAACAAAAACCGTTTCTGGCACTGTTTCTACACCTACTTCTTGCGACTCATTGACTATTGAAGCTAATGCTGTGCTTGAAATTCCTTCTACGGGAGCCCTTACTGTCAAAGGTCTTTTGATAAATAATGGTGATGAGACAAACTTTATTATCCGTTCCGACGCTAATGGCACAGGGTCATTATTGAGTAATAATGGTGTGCCTGCTACCTGCGAGCGCTTTATAACTGGTAATAACTGGCATCTGATTTTTGCTCCACTCTCTAATATTACTACTTCGCAACTCGTTCAAGAAGGTAGCGATATAAACTACAATCTGTATTCTTATGACGAAACTACACAAGACTACTGGGATGCCTCAGTAATATATGGCACTTCGGGCTGGACACCTGAATACTCCTCCTCAACTTTGCGAACAGATAAAGGATTGCTTTTCAATAGATATGGCTATCCTGATAAAACTTATACTTTCACTGGTGGAAGTCTTTTTGCTGGCGATAAAACTTTCACATTGAGATATACTGACGTAGGTAGTGGTCCTGTTAATCAAAACGGCGTTACCTCATCTTGGGACGACTTTGAAGGCTGGAACTTGCTCGGTAATCCTTATCCTTCGGCTATTGACTGGGATAATGTGAATATCAACAAGTCTAACATTGAAGACGTCATCTATTACTACGACGATAATACAGACCAATACAAATATTATGGAAGTGGAACTTCTTATAATCAGGGCATTACAGTAAACGGTGGCTCGCGTTATATACCTGCAAATCAAGGTTTCTTTGTCAAAGCCTTATCTACTGCTGATGGTGCAAGTTTTGTTATTCCTAATAGTGCACGCGTCCATAGCGACCAAAGTTTCTGGAAAGCATATAAAGACCCACAGAACATCATAAGATTGCAGGTTGAACAAGCAGACTATTTCGACGAAACTGTGATAAGAGTTATTGATACTCTGACACGTTCCGTTTCGCTTGGTCACGACCCCAATCTTGATGCTCTAAAACTTTTTGCTTGGGACAAAACTAAACCACAACTTTACTCGCACGATTTTGAAAACTTGCACAAAGAAGCACTGAATACAATAGAAAAGTTTGATAATGAAACAATTGTACCTCTTGGCGTTTATATTGGGCAGGAAGGAACATATTCTTTGCATCTAACAAAAAATACTTTTGACGCATTACACGTTTGGCTTGAAGATACATACACGCACAAAAACATTCCTTTGGACGTTAATCAAAAATATGTGTTCACTTCGCAAGTAGGAGACTTTACAGACAGGTTTTATCTGCATTTAGTGCGTAATAGACCTCCGCAAGTGATGTTCTCTATTGCAAATCAAGAAACTTATACTAATCAGCTGTGGCAATTTACTTTGCCTAAGGATTTGTTCTCAGATGCAGATTTCGGCGATGTTTTGACTATTTCGGCATATCTAAACGACGGAAAACCTTTGCCTCATTGGCTCAATTTTGACGGACATACTTTCACAGGAATACCTACTAAACCTGCTGAATATCACATCTTTCTGAAAGCAACTGACAAATTTGGAGCTTCGGCATCTACCGATTTTTACTTGACTGTTAACGATAATCCAACAGGCGTAGTTTCGCATTCTCGTATGATTGTATATCCCAATCCCGCAGATAACAAAATATACGTTTATGCACCTACAAAAGAAGGTCAGCTGATTTTGTATTCACAAACTGGCGAGACTATCACTGTGAAAAACTTTGCTAAGCCGTTTGTTTCTCTTGATTTGAGCCATTTGCCCGGTGGTGTTTATTACTTAAAACTGATAAAAAATGACGGAATAGAAACTGTGAAATTTATAAAGCGATAGATTATTTGGGCGTGCCCCTCGCCTTCGGCTCGGGTCGGGTGCTTCGCTTATATTCGGCACTTGCTCGCAGGTGGCACTTGCTCGGCTCGGTAAGGCAGGCGGCAGGCTTTTTTTACACATTCCCGCAAGTCTTTTCAGTTGTGGGGTACAAACCCATATTCCCGCAGGTAGAACACAAACTCGGCAGACTTCCGTCTGCCTGAACCTGCGCCGTCCTGACGGACTGCTGGCTTACGCCACAATCTCCACGATTACCATCGTGGGCTATGCCGCGTCATCCCTGACGGGATTTTTACGGGCTAATGCACGTGTCCCACGAGTGCCGCACGTCTTTTCAGTTGTAACAATATTCTGTAAATCAACGTTTTACGTAAAAATTCACAATTACTTCGCCTTGCTTTGGCGGTGCGTGGGGCTTCGCTAACCGCTCAGCCTCCGCCCGCCAAGTGCCACAAACTGCTCGCCAGCGCCTCATACCGCTGCGCCCCCTCTCGCAACAAAACTCCCCCTTTGAAAAGGAGGCTCGGGGGATTGACCAATTTGCCAATAGGCAAGTCTCCGTAACTCTTTTCAGCTTTGAAGCGTAAAACTATTTCAGGACAAAGCCTTCTCCATTTTTGTGTCCCAGAAAAAAATTAAAGAAAAACTCAAAAAAATTTTTTTTTTGATAAATATTATTTCTAAATTTGAAGTTGTTTTAAAATATTATTTTCATTTTTTAAAGTACGTAAAATGATAAGAAAGTTTTTTCAATCTTTTTTACGAAATACCATAAAAGATGATTATTCGCAGGAGTTAAGAATGCACATACGAAATGCTATATTGATAAATTTTATTCTAATATTTTTTGTTATTCTTGTAGCTTTATTGATGATAAAAAGTCCTAATGCGGTTCTATTGATGTTAATACCTCTTTTTTTGCACTTATTTAGTTTATTTCTGATACGTTTCCATTACCATAAGCTTGGCAGATTTTTACTTTCCATAACTACTTCTTCAACAGTATATTTTATCGCTTCTTATATTTATATCCATCCAACAGTTGCATTACCTGCTAAATTCCTTATGTTAATTTCTATAATAGTACCATTCTCTGTATTTTCAACAAAAGAAAAGCCTTTTATTTTTTCGTCGGTTTTATTAACCATATTTTATCTCATTACTTTTGATTATATGAATAACCTTTTAAATTTAAGCAATATACAAGATTATGATAAACCTATATATAATATTATTGCGACGATTAGTCTTAGTATAATTTTGGTTGGAGTTTCGTATATTTATAAATTAAATATTCATAGGTATATAGAACGTATCAATAAGTTAAATTACCAAATTAATAGGCAAAACGAAGAACTTGCTACTGCTGAGGAAGAGTTACGTCAAAATAATGAAGAACTAACAATATTAAAAAAAGAACTTGAAGATAGTTTGCAGATTATAACTGAAAAAGAACGTTTGCTAAATGCTATTGGAGATAGTATTAATAACCCTGTTTTATTGATTGATGATAACGAAATAATACAATATAGTAATAAAGCATCAGAGAAAATATTAGGATATACTTCTGATGAGTTAATAGGTAAAAATGTTCACGATTTATTAGTTCCTCCTGAATTACGTAAGCGTGCACATAATCAGTTTAAACTTTTTAAATTAACAGGCGAAGGGAATATCTTAAATAAACGAATAAATATTCAGGCACTTAGAAAAGATGGTGCAAAAATTAATATATTGCTATATGTTTCAACTTTAAAATTTAAAAATAAAATTTATGCTGTAGGTTCAATGGTAGATGTTTCTGATGAAGAATATCGGAAAACTATTTTAAAGAAAAACGAAGTGAAATATCGCACAATTATCAATACTACAAATACAGGAATTGTTGTGTTAAATGAAAATGGTATTATAATAGATGCCAATATAAAAGGTGTAGATATACACGGTTATGATATATATGAATTATTTGGTAAACCGCTTGCAGATATTATATATGAAGAAGATAAACCTAAATATGAAGAAGCCCGAGATTTGATTTTTAATAATGGTGAAGAGCTGGTGCAAATGCAAGTTAGATTTAAACATAAAAATGAAAAACTGGTTTGGATAAATATTATCATAAATAAATATTACCAGCCTGATATAGGTAAAATATATTTACTTATAGCCTTTCAAGATATTAGCGAGCTTAAACGTATTGAAAAAGAATTAAATCATACAAATAAACTGCTTAAAGAAGCTCATAATAGTATTATAAAAAGTTTACATTATGCTAAAACTATTCAAACTTCCCTATTGCCTGATGAGGTGTATATTAGTAGATATTTAAAAGAATTTTTTATTTTTTATAAAGCTAAAAATATTGTTAGCGGGGATTTCTATTATTTTTCAAAAATAAATAAACACATTATTATAGCAGTGGGAGATTGCACAGGGCATGGTATGCATGGAGCAATGCTCTCAATATTGGCAATAAGTTTCTTGCACGAAATTATAATTAGTAGCGCTACTGACCAGCCAGGAGAAGCCCTTAACATGCTTAGAGAAAGGTTTAAGAAAATATTTGGAAGTTTGCATTCCGACGCTAAACATTCTGTTAATATAGCACTGATTGCAATAAATATTGAAACTAATATTTTGAAATATGCAGGGGCATATCACCCTTTGATACTTATTCGGGATAATAGATTATTTACATATAAAGCTACAAGAAATCCCATAGGTGTATATCCTGTTGAAGTTCCTTTTAAAACTGAATATATACCTTTAAAAGAAAACGATGTAATTTATTTATTTTCAGATGGTTTTCAAGACCAATTAAACGAAAATCTCCAAAAATTTACAATTCGTAGATTTAGAGAATTGCTTCTTTCTATATATAGCTTAGATTTTGACCAACAGAAAGAGATATTAGAGGAAGTTTATAATACTTGGCGTAAAAAACAGGAGTTGACCGATGATATAACTATTTTTGGTTTTAAATACAATCTAAAAAAGGAGAATTTATGAAAGGCAAGTTATATGATATAAATAAAGCGGCAGAAATTATCAAACAGGGTAAATTACTTATGATTGCCGCAGACGAAAAACTATTAAGACAATTACCTAAGGGCAATTGGATAGGTGGCACTATACCATATTTTTTTGATGAATATGGTGCTAAATTTACTACGGATAAAGTGTTTGTGCAAGAATTGATAAATCCTATAAATACTTTTAAAATTGTTGAATATAATAAAGACAATATAAAGCACATAGCCGAAGATGGCTATGATAATGGCTATATTATTTTAATTTTGCCCTATAATAGTCCTGTCCATTTTGAATATGCTTTAAATGCACTTAAATATAATAAATTACATCAAAATCCTATTGTTGGTTGGGTTAGTGGATACGATTTGAACAATCCTAATGGTAAAGCTAAAGTAATCAATGGATTAAAAGGAGATCTTGACGAAGAAAATGCTATTGTTATACATGTTAAATTACCAGAAGAGAAAATAGCTGTTTTTAAGATTGTAAATATTTATGAAGAAGATCCAAACAGTCCTGTTATAGAATTTTTAGAAGATGGTTTTTCTACCAAAAACTGTTTAATAGACGGAGAGCCATATTTATTGGCAGATTATATTAAGGAGAATAATATTGATATTAATTTCCCTTTAATAACTACATCTGTTAGATTACATAAAAATATAAGTTTTAAGGAAATTAAAGAAGATAAAACAGTAGAATTTTATTTACCCTTTTTTAAAGATTTACAATATAGATTTACTCGTAAAATTGAATATAAAAATATATATAGACGTTTGAATTTAGGAGTATTAAAACCTAATGATAAAATAGAAAAAACTTTTGGAGTTAATTGCATTTTAAATTATACAGTAGGGAAATTAGAGGGTAAAGTTATAGAGAATTTTACGGGTCCGGCTACATTTGGAGAAGTGGCTTATGTGCTTCATAATCAAACTCTTGTAGAGTTAGTTGTTATTGATAATGAAAAGTAGGTATTTTTTAAGTTCCGACTTTTGGTTGTTAATAGAAAACTTTTTAGAGATTAGAAAATATTACCTTGTAGTTTACTTTACATAAAGATTTCCCGACTTTGACCGTTTCTAATTGTAAATAATTGAAATTCAATACATAAGAACATATCAAAGGACACTACACATTTAACCCACATTCCTGCAAGCCTTTTCAGTTTTGAAGTGTAAACCTATCTCAGGACAAGCCCCGTTGTCTAATTTTCTGCCAATACTATAATTTTATCTCCTTCACTAAGGGTAATTTTATTTGCTTTATTTGGGTTTATACAAATGCCATAGTTTTTAGAGTGGTCGTGTGCGTATTTTATTAGTCTATAACCTATTGCAGTATGTCCTTTTCGAGCCGCGGCTTCTAATATTGTATAAAAATTTGTTTGAATGCCGGTTTGTATATAGTCCGTAGCCTCTTTTATATATATTTCAGAGCCCTCGGAGTCGAATAAGAGATTTAAAATTTTTAGAATGTCTTTATCTTCTGATACTTGTGTTAAAATTCTACTTATAAAATCATTGCTGATGATAAAATCATCGGCTTGTGTTATTTCTGCAAGTTCACGATTTTTTTGTATATACATTTCACTTACGATGTTAATTTTTTTATTTATTTGTTGCACTATATCTCGTAAATGGATTAAAGTTATTAAAGTAATTGCGTCGGCTAATTGAGGGGAAGTATTTTCATTTGCTAATATTATTATCGTATCAAATTTTTCAATATTTAGATTAAGTAGAACAGTGCGATTTGAGTAATTAGCAATTTTTTCTATTAAATGTATATTTTGAAGCTGACGTTTTAGATTTGCTATATTGTATTTGTTGATTTCTTCATTGACGACAATAGTAAGTTCAGAATTTTTGTTTACATATTTTTCCAGTTCTAAAATAAGATTATAAGCTGTGCTATTCCAGCCTAATAATAATATTTTTCCTTGTGAGATTGAACTTTTAGCCTTTGTGTTTTTTATGATATTTTCGTTAATGTTGAAAACTTGCTTTTTTGATAGGATAACAGTATCGTCGTTTTGACTAATTGCAATAACTTTATCGTCTTTTTCAAATAATGTATTCATTGGTGGATTTATTAAAATTTCTCCATTGCTTTTTTTTATGCCTATAACCGATGAAGTTTCATAGGCAAATAGAATTTGTTTATATGTTTTACCTTGAAGTTCTGGCTGTTTTTGTAAGTAAATTTCATCTCCTTCGTAAGATACGAGTTCTAAATATATAGAACTAAGACCTGATTGTCTGCTTGTTTGTGCTGTAATTTTTGCAACTATATCTTTGGGAAATATTAAGGAAACTTCATCGCCGCCAGCAATTTCAGCTGCTTGTAGATTTTCTTTATTTTTTATTTCTGCTACGATATGATATGGTCTAAGTTTCCGCTCTTTATTGTATGTAAGGGATAAGATTGTTTTTATTACGTGAATATCATGCAAAGCTGGAAGTAGATTTTCTGGTGTAAGTATTATTATGGATTTTGCATTGTCAGGATTTACTATTTCTAAATCTCTGTGTTCCAGAGCATTACCCGTGCGACAAATTATTTGAGTTGTTTTTGTATCTGGGATTTTATGTTTTATTTCATCTTCCATTTCTAATTTATCTTTTTCAGCAAGAATTACAATAGAAGCCTTTTTTTTATTTTCGTTTGCTAAAATCAATTGCTCAATAATGTGTATAATTTTTGGAGACCAACCGATTATTAGGGTATAATTATTACCTATTACAGCGGAGCGTCCTTTTCGTAGTTCTTGTAATTTTTGATCTAAGCCAGTTGTTAGGATACCAATCAGAGTACTTAATATGAATATACCTCCTACTGTTACAAAGAAGCCTACTATTCTCAATGGCCATTGGGTATCTCCGGCTACTGTACCTGAATCTAACGCTCGCATCAGGCTTTGCCAGAATGCTTCATAAAAATCTAATCTACCGCTGTTTTCAAAATTAACACCTATAAGTAGATATATGAACGCAAAAAATAGAACCATGAAAAAGGTTATAACTGAAAGCCATAAAATTATGGAGCCCGTACCACCGGAAAGAGTTCTATCCAGAAAAAATTTAACTTTTTCTTTGAAACTATATTTTTTCATAAGCTATTGCTTTGCCATTAAATTTAGTAAAATTAATTTTGTGTGGAGAAATATTTTTGATATTTACTCAGTAGAAAGTTTATAAATCTGATAATATTTTCTTATAAGTGTATTTTTTTGATATTTAGTAGTTTACAAATGATAAAATATTGAAAAATTTTGAGAAAATTTTTAATATGAAGTCAAATTTGTAAAAATACATTTGAGTTTTGTGTAAAATTTAAATTAATTATGAGGGCAAATATATTGTTCATATTTTTTTTCCTTTCTTCTGTTTTTTCTTGGGCACAGCAAGCTTATCTTTCTGAGGATTATAAAAAGTTTGGTTTAAATCCGAAAAAGGTTGAGAAATGGGAAGATGGGACACGAACTAATGGAGGAGAGAAAAATACTTATGAATGGTGGTATTTTGATTTTAAGTTTAGTGATGGCACTATAATGGTTATTGATTTTTTGACTAAGCCTGTAAATAAAATAAATACCAAGGCATCACCATTTTATTTTGTGGATATTGTATTTGCTGATGGTTCAGAGTATAAGAAATTCTGGCGTTATAAGAAGTCTGATTTTAGAATAGCAAAAGATAGTTGCTTTATTAGTTTTGGTAATTCTTATGTTAGGGGTAATCTTAAAGAATATCATATACATATTGAGGAGGAGGATTTTTTGCTTGATTTATCATTAAACAATAAATCAACAAGTTGGCGTGCAAAGACAGGCTATCTATTATTTGATTCTGATAAGTATTTTGCTTGGGTGGTAGCGGTGCCAGAAGGGATTGCCAAGGCATCTTTTTCCATAGCTGGTAAACAATTTAATCTTAACGGTTATGGTTATCATGACCATAATTGGGGAAATTATCTTATGCATAAATTGATGCATCATTGGCATTGGTCAAGAACTCATTTTAAAAATTATACTGTGATAGCAGCAAGTATAGTTGCTACGAAAAAATATGACTATAAAAATTTTACACTTTTTTCAGTTTTTAAAGATGGTCAATTGCTTTTTAGCGATACTGATAGTAGTGAGTTCTTTGAAACTGAGCCTAAACCGGTATTTCCTAATAAAGTTATGAGTGATGTATTGATTTTCAGACATATAAATAAACAAACATACTATGAATTAGAATTACGTAAAAAGCGGATAACTTCAATTGTAAGAATTATCTATAGCGTAATAAAGTTTAAACCCTTAGCATGGCTAATTGAAAAAATTATGGGATTATCGCCGGTATATTATCGTATGTCTGGAAGTGCAGAATTTTCAATAAAATCACCTAATAAGCCTTTTATTGAGTTGAAAACGGATGATGCGATATGGGAGCTTATGTATTTTGGCAATCTTGTTGATTGATTATTCTATCACTGAGAGAGCTCTTGTTGTTTCATCAATTATTTCCAATTTTGCTTTTAAAAAGTCCTCAGGAAGGATATCTTCAATAATTTGAGGCCATTCTATAAAAATCCAATTATCTGAATAGAGATATTCTTCTGTACCGATTTGCAATGCCTCCTCCATAGCTTTTAGCCGGTAGAAGTCAAAATGGTAAATATTTTCACCTTTTTTAGTTTTGTATTCATTGATAATTGCAAAAGTAGGGCTTACAACTTCGTCAATTACATTTAATTGTTTAGTTAATGCTTTTATAAAAGTAGTTTTTCCACTTCCCATTTTTCCGTAAAATGCAACTTTTTTGTAATTTTTGTCTATAAGCATTTGTAAGAATTCTTGTGCAGTTTTATCTATTTGCTTTATGTTAAATTTCCACATTATGAAGATTTTCTTTTTTGATATATTTCTTGGGCTTTTTGTATGTATTTTTTTTCTTCCTCAGAGAGTTCAGGTATTAGGTATTTTATTTTTACGTATAAGTCTCCGAATTGTGAGGGGTTTGCATATTCAGGCATACCATATCCTTTTATTCTCAGGGTTTTGCCGTATTTGATACCTGCTGGTATTTTGATTTTTATTTTACCTTTTAGCGTTTGGATTATTTTTTCACCACCTAAAAGGACGGTATATATATCTACTTCTTCCTCTGTAAATAGGTCATTGCCTTTACGTTTAAATATCGGGTGAGGTTGTACTCTGATTTTAATGTATAGATCACCGGGTTCGCCATCTGGATATGGGCTTGGATAGCCTTTACCTGCAATTTTAATCATAAGATTATCTTTTGTACCCGGTTTAATTTTAATTCTCATTTTTTCACCCTTAACATTTATTATGCGTGCTGTGCCTTTGTAAGCTTCTTCCAGAGTAATAGTAATTTCTCCGATAATATCTTTCCCTTTTTTTTGCTGCTTACTGCTTTTTGATTTTGTGCTGCCTCCGCCAAAAAAGGTTCTAAAAAATTCAGAAAAATCAAAACCACGAGAGCGTTTTCCTCCGAATAAAACTTCCCATATATCAGAGTTATAGACATCTTCGTTTGTATATGTTTCATATTGATATGCTCCTTGTCCGAATGGATCACCCATTCCGCCGAAACCTCGAAATTGTCCACCGGTATTTCGGAGCATATCGTATTTTTTACGTTTTTGAGGATCGCTTAGTACTTCGTATGCTTCGGCTATTTCTTTAAATTTTTCTTCGGCTTGTTTATCTCCCGGGTTTTTATCGGGGTGATATAGTAGTGCTAAACGTCTATAAGCTTTTTTTATTTCGTCGATAGAAGCGTCAGGTTTTACACCGAGAATTTTATAGTAGTCTTTGAATTCCATAGGCAATATTTTTTCAAAATTAACAAATTTAATTGAAAAGCTATGTCAATTTTATTAACGAAAGGCATATATTTTTGTTTCAACATATTGAATAATGTTTTTTGTATTGATTTACTTGTAAATTTTAGTTTAGGGTGATTATTTTGATAGAATTGTTTAATCAATGACTTTTATAACTTTTGCAGGGCAAATAGCTTCTGCTTCTTTTACAGCTTTATATTCGTCTGGGAAAATATCAGCTTCCCAGTAGTTTTTCTTTTTAGTTGCGTCAATAAGATCGCTTTTACCGTCTTCTTCATTCATTTTCCAACGTTGCGGAGCGACTTCTACGCAGTAATAACAACCTATGCATTTTTCTCGAAAGTGAAGTACTTTCATAAAAAGAATTTCGGCAAAAATAAAAAAATGTATTTTTAGAGCTTGATTTTTGATAAAAAAATTGCATTTTTGGAGAAAAAATGGTCAGGTTAAGTGTAAATATTAACAAAATAGCTACATTACGTAATGCGCGAGGAGGCAATATCCCAAATGTATTGCAGGCAGCAATAGATGTACAACGTTTTGGTGCAGATGGAGTTACTGTTCATCCGCGACCTGATGAGAGGCATATACGCTATTCTGATGTTCGTCAGATACGTCCACATATTACAACAGAGTTCAATGTAGAGGGTTATCCATCTGATAAATTTATGCAGCTTGTTTTGGAGGTAAAACCTCATCAAGTGACACTTGTTCCGGATCCCCCGGATGTGCTTACTTCAAATGCTGGTTGGGATACAAAAAAACATAAGTATTTTTTGCGGGATATTGTTGAAACATTGAAAAAAGTTGGAATACGACCTTCCATTTTTGTGGATACTGAACCTCAGAATATCATCAATGCTGTTGATACTGGTACTGTGAGAATAGAACTTTATACAGAGCCCTATGCTTCTATGTATGAAAAAGATAGGGAGAAAGCTGTATATCCATTTGTAAAAGCAGCTAAGCTTGCTAATGAATTAGGTTTAGAATTAAATGCTGGACACGATTTAAATTTAAGGAATCTTAATTTTTTGGTCAGGAATATCCCATTTTTAAAAGAAGTCTCAATAGGTCACGCTTTGATTTCTGACGCATTGTATTATGGATTGGAAAATACTATTCAGCTTTATAAAAGGCAGTTGGAGATAAATTAGATTAAATTTGTTTTCTTAGTCTTGCTACTGGGATGTTCATCTGTTCGCGGTATTTTGCAACAGTTCTACGCGCTATTTTATAGCCTTTTTCTTGTAGAAGTTTAGCGAGTTTATCGTCTGTTAGGGGTTTTTGTTTATTTTCGTTATTTATTAGTTCCCGGAGTATTTTTTTGATTTCGCGAGTAGAAACAGTTTCTCCGTCTTCTTTTTCCATACCTTCGGAGAAGAAGTGTTTAAGTGGAAATATTCCGTATGGTGTTTGGATATATTTGCTATTTGCAACTCTTGAAATAGTTGAGATGTCCAATCCGGTGATATCTGCGATATCTTTTAAAATCATTGGCTTTAATTTTTTTTCATCGCCGGTTTCAAAGAATTCTCGTTGATAATCAATAATAGCTTTCATAGTTTTATATAGAGTACGTTCTCGTTGTTTTATAGCATCAATAAACCATTTAGCAGAGTCAAGTTTTTGTTTTAGGAAATTGCTGGTAGATTTGTCTTTATTTTTTTGTGAATTTTTAAACATTTCTTCGTATGTCTTATTTATCCTAATAGGTGGGATATTGCTTGAATTTAATGTTAGATGCAATTGATTATCAATTTTTTGTAAAATGAAATCAGGTATAATTTGATGGATATTTCTTTTTTCTGGAGAATATGCATTAGCTGGTCTGGGATTAAGTTTACTTATTTCTTTTAACACAGCTTTAAGTTGGTCTCTTGTAATTCCCAGTTTTGAGATGATTTTATCGTAATGTTTTTTTATAAATTCGTTGAAGTGATTTTGTATCAATAAGAGAGCGAGTTTAAGAGTTTCTTTTTCAGGTGTTTCTTCTAATTTTCTTTTCAGTTGAATTTCAAGTGATTCTTTTAAATCTCTTGCAGCTATTCCGGGGGGGTCTAATGTTTGGATTTTTCGTATTATTTTTTCAATTTCTTTTTCGTCGGTTTCGATGTTGTGTTGTATAAGTAATTCGGAGGCAATATATTCAGGGTCTCTTGTTAGATAGCCGGTTTTTGAGTCCAAAGTACCTATTATATATTCAGCTATTTTTTTTTCTTTTTCGTTTAGGTTAAGAAGGTAAAGCTGATTTTTTAGAAATTCATATAGTGTTTCTGTGGCAACGAAAGGAATTTGTTTATCTTCTTGCGGGGAGTAGTTATTGACTGTGAGTTTATACAGAGGTATATCTTCGTCGTCGTTATAGAAGTATTCGTCGTCCACTTCTTCTTTTTTAGCTTCGTAATCTGGATTTTCGTCTATATTTTTTTCTGGGATGTCTTCGAAAGTTTCATTTTCTGGGGATATTTCCGTATTTTCCTCGGGTTCTCCTTCTTCGAGAACAGGGTTTTCTTCTAATTCTTTTTTTATTCTTTGTTCTAAAAGTTCTAATGGTGTTTCTAAAAGTTTTATCAATTGTATTTGTTGTGGCGATAATTTTTGAATTTGTTTTTGTTGTAATTTAGTTTCCAGTCCCATATTCTATCATAACTTTGAAACAAAGATATATTTTTCTTTTCATTTTTAAAAGTATAATGCTATTTAACAAATCTGATTGGGCGGTTTTTCAATTTCATTTTTTTGATTTTATGTATACGATATTTATGTTGTCGAACTGTATTGAGTAAAATCCATTTAGCTTCTAATTGTGAATCTTTTACAGTTATTAGGAGATATCCACGGTGAGTAAAATCTAAGAAACGGATTTGTGGATTATAAAGTCGTAAAATGTGTTTGGCTAATAGAGCTTTTAGTCCGTCAATAGCACGGGAAGTAATACTTGGAGCCATCAGTTCTGCGCTTATCATATGATTATGGAAGTAAAGTTCATTTGCCATAGAGGAGTGTAAATCTCCGGAGATAATTATAGCATTTTCTATTTTGTGATTGTAGAGAAAAGAGAGGAGTTTTTTTCGTTCGTGCGGATATCCGTCCCATTGGTCTGTATTTAGAATTTTTTTACGGTATTTAAGAGGTGCGAACATAACTTGTTCAATAATAAAAATCCAGTTATTATTTGCAGTTTGTATTTTATTAAATAGCCATTCCCATTGTTTTGTTGACATAATTTTTTTTGTAGTGTCGTTTATAGGTATTTTTTGCCAGTCTCTTCCTTCGACGCGTGTATCTATGAATATGAGGCGAGCTAATTTTCCTGCGTCAAAGCTGCGATATATTTCTGTGTCGTTTGTGGGGAGTATTGGCAACCAGTTAAAATATGCTTTTAAAGCATTATGTTTTCGTTTCCACCATAAATTATTACTGATATTTTCTTGTGAACCGCTTTTCCAAGCGTTAGTTGCAAATTCGTGATCGTCCCAAATGACATACCAAGTAAATAGTCTATGAGCTTGCTGTAAGTCTTTATCCAGCCGGTAGCAAGCGTATCTTATGTCATAGTCTTGATAAGTAATTAAGTTATTTTTAGGACAAACTTTTCTAAATTCTTTTTTGAGGGAGCCAGGGGGATATTCATATATGTAGTCGCCAGTATGAATTAAAAAGTCAATTTCAGGGTGTTTAGAAATTTCACGATATACATTAAAATAGCCCATAGCATAATTTGAGCCGGTAAATACTGCAAATGTTATATTTGGACTGGTATCTTGCATAGACGGTAAGGTTTTGAGCCTTCCCCATGGGGAATAATATCGCCAAGCTTTAAATCTGTAATAATATTCGGTTGCGGATTTTAGTCCAGTGATTTTTAATTTAACTATATAGTTTAGACTGGGGTCTGTGCGAATTTTACCTTTTTTTATAATATTTTTAAAGTTAGTGTCAAGAGCTACTTCCCAGTAAACATCTATGGAACGGTAGTGAATTTTAGGTACTATTTTTGTCCATATCACGCAAGAATTACTATCTGCATCCCCAGAAGCTATTCCAAAGTAAAAAGGGTATAAAGTACTATCAAATCCAGGGAATAATCTGATATCTTTTTCTAATATTTGAGTATAAGCCCAATTGTTAAAAATTATCATAAATGCAGCGACTAAAAATTTTTTCATTTTTTTATTGTTATTTAGGTTTGAATTCCGTAATTTTGAAAGGTATAAATCATAAAAATAAAAAATTATGGTAAAAAAATTATTTTTTGCGTTATTTTTTACATTTTTTATAATAACAGTATATGCCCAAAATCGTATAAGCTATTTTAGTAAAATAGACAAAAGGCAGATAAGTACTGGTGTATTATATGATATAGCTAATCCTCTTTCACATATTGAGAAATACACTGGGGAAAATCCTTCCGTGGAAGTGTTATCAGGAGTTTGGAAGCAGATTTATTTTGAATTATACAATGCTTCTTTGGATAAGAGAAATATGAAAGATATAATGACAGTAAGAAAGGAGGTAAAAAAATACACTGATAAAAAAATTTATCCGATTAGCATTATTGATTATAAATACGATAAAATTGCCGCAGACGCTTCTGAAAAGGGCTATATTGTATTTGATACTGTTGCACGTAGTTATAAAACAACAGGTAAAGGCAATCCTTTCATTATTAAAAATGTGTTTGCTGCTTCTGTACTTGCACCTAAGGTATATGGTCGTAAAAAGGCAGTATTTACGCTGATGAAGCAATTTTATTTTTCAAACACAAATAAAAAGATTAAATATTTTTTGATTGATTTTGGTGATGGGAAAGGGGTGCAGACTTTACATTTTGGTGATAAATACATTGCTGCTTATAATACCAGCGGTTTAAAAACTATAAAACTTACTGCTGTATATAGTGATGGAAGTAAAAAATATTCACTTTTCAAAGTAAAATTTAAAGATATAAAAATGCCAAGTCCTGATTTTTATTGGGATAATCTTAAAGCAGATATACCATATGACGGGGGTTATGCTACGGGTAATGTTGCAATATTTATCGGTAAAGGAAATAAAACTATTACAGAGCCAGTAATAATAGTAGATGGTTTTGATCCGAACGATTCAAGACCTATTGAGGAGCTGTTTGATTTAGCTAATCAACAGAATATGTTTGATTCATTGATGAATTTTGGTATGGATGCTGTATTGCTAAACTTTCATGGAGGAGCAGATTACATACAACGCAATGCGATGTTAGTAGTTAAGCTTATAGATACATTAAATCAAATAATGCGGAGATTTGGTACTTATAAGCCTGCTAATCAGATTGTTGTGATAGGACCCAGTATGGGAGGGTTAATAACGCGATATGCACTTGCTTATATGGAGCAAAATGGCATGGAACATAATGTCAGAAATTGGATAAGTTTTGATTCTCCGCAATTGGGAGCAAATATCCCCTTAGGCTTGCAGCATTGGGTTAGGTTTTTTGCAGAAGTAGCAGGTGCAGAAGCTGCGCAAGAAGCAGAAGCTGCTCTTAATACACCAGCAGCACAGCAGATGCTTATTTATCATTTTTCAGCTACAAGTGGTACATCTGCGGGGCATTCATCTTTAAGAGATGATTTTGTCGCTGATTTGAATGCAATAGGTTTTCCGCAACAATTACGTAAAGTAGCTATTATTGACGGTAGTGGTTATGGAGTAAAGCAGCCCTTTGATCCAGGAGAGCAAGTTATATACTATCATTACAGAAGCTGGGAAGTAGATTTAGATGGTAATGTTTGGGCTGTTCCTGATAATACTTATACTCAGATATTTCAAGGTCTTTATGATACTGCTTTGCCTTTCGATGAAACCCACGACGATGTATATGTAGATAATACGCTCCCATACGACGATGCTTGCGGCGGATATGCCAATACTTTCCAAGAAATGGATAATATTGATCCGGGATATGGAGATATCGTGGCTTATTATCCTAATCATTGTTTTATCCCTACAATAAGTTCTTTGGCAATACAAAATTATTCAGATCCTTGGCTCAATGTAGATCAACACAGAAATGATATTGTAACTCCTTTTGATACAATATATTATCCGTATGACAATTTGTTCCATGTGGTAATAACAAAAGAAATGTATTGGTGGTTTAAAAGAGAAGTTTATAATTACAAGCCTTTCTTTACCTCTACACCTATAACAGATGTAAATCAAGATGAACAATATACCTATCAGGTTTCAGCTTTGGATTCAAATTATTGGAATACATTGACTTTTACAGTGTTAGAGAAGCCAGATTGGCTCAATTTTGACGCTTCTTCTCATACTTTTTCAGGTGTACCTACAAATGAAGATGTGGGAGTTTATAATGTCGCTATTAAAGTTGATGATGGTCTAAAAGCTGATACCCAAAGCTTTGTTATTACAGTACATAATGTGAACGATGCTCCATTTGTAAATAATACTTTGGTAGATCAATATATTGCAGCAGATAGCTTTTTTGTTTATACTTATCCAGCAGATTTATTTGTTGATATTGATCCTGGGGATCAGTTAAGTTATAGTGCTACATTGACAGATGGCACAGAGCTTCCCTCTTGGTTAACATTTGATCCACAAATACATAGTTTTTATGGACAACCTTCAATATCCGATACTGGGGTATATCCGATAAAAATTACAGCAACAGATTTATCTGGGGCTTCTGCCGAAACTCAGTTTACAATATATGTACTTAATTACAAGCCATATTTTATAACAGAGCCAAATACTAGTGTTTATCAAGATAGCCTTTATTCATATACTTTTGCAGCCACTGATGTAAATGGAGGTGCAGATATTACCTATCAAGTTATACAAAAGCCAGAGTGGCTTGCTTATGATAATACAACACATACATTGCAAGGACAGCCTACAAATGATGACGTCGGTACTTATAATATTAAAATTGCGGCTACAAATGCTCATGGTACTTCTTATCAGCAATATGTTTTACAAGTAATTAATGTGAATGATCCTCCTGTATATAACGGTTTACTTGTAGATCAAAATATTGCAGCTGATAGTATTCTTGTATATGTCTTTGATGAAAATACTTTTACAGATATAGATGCCGGTGATCTTCTTACTTACAAGGCTTTTGATCCAATAATGGAGTTTTTACCTTATTGGCTGGTATTTGATTCTGAAAATCGTCTATTTTATGGACAGCCATCTATTGCAGATACAGGTATATACTACGTAGATGTAGTAGCCACAGATCTTGCAGGTGCATCAGATACCGGAGAATTTACAATAAGAGTTCATGCTCCGCAGCCTGCACAAGTAGATATGAATAATAATGTATCTGTATATCCTAATCCTACCCATGGAATTCTAAACATTCGTTTTGCTGATAGTAATCCGAAAACTGTAAAACTTTTGAGTATTAGCGGCGTTGAGTTGATACAACGTAGAGTGAATAATTATATTTCATTGAATATCAGTTATTTACCCAAAGGAGTGTATATATTGCGAATAGTAGACGGAGAGACTACAATAGATAAAAATATCATTCTTGTTAAGTAGCATTATTGCGTACCCATAGATATGGGTTGGTATAGTAGAATATGATTTAGGCGGTTGCTGGCGGATAAGCCAGCTGCCGCTTAATTTTTTTTATTAGCATTCACTTGCCTATTAAGATAAAAGCTGCCCAGAAGTAAGGATTATTGAATTTAGAATTTATGAGGCTTATTTTTGCTTGTTGCAATGCTTTTGCATAATTTTTTTCTTTAATTAAGGCTCTATAAAAATTTATCATAAGGTTTTTTGTAGAGATATCCGAGACTTGCCATAAAGATATTAGCAGATTTTTTGTTCCTACATATATAAAAGCTCGGGATATTCCGATAATTCCTTCTCCTTCCGAGATTTTGCCTTTACCTGTTTCGCAAGCTGAAAGTACTAATAATTCAGGATTGATATGTAATGAATATATATCCGAGCCGTACATATCTACGGTTGAGTTATTCTTAGGTGCGAATAATAATACAGAAAGATTGGGGTTTTCTGAGTTAATATAGGCGTGTGTTGCTAAGTGGATGATTTTGAATGAGTAGCTATTTGTCAGATTTAAAAAGTTTTCGTATGTGGCTTGTGTTGAGATTAGCGTTTTTGTTTTATAATTTTCTTTTTGTAGTAAAGAAACAATTGTATCAACTTCAAGTTTGGTATTTGGTAATGCTGGAACCGAAAAATCTTGAAAAGTTCGTGAAGTTTTACCTGAAAAAACAGGTGCAATACCTAAAAAATCGTAGTCATAATGCTTTTGTTTTCTATGTGATAGGGTATATAAAAGGCTTTCGGAGTAATGATAAGATATAGCATAATGTTTAATCAAATAGTCTAAATTTTTAAAATTTGGCTTTGAGATGTTGCTTTTTACTAATGCACCGAAGGGAATATTATTGAGGCTTTTGTCTGGTATTATTATTAGATGTTTAATTTTTTTGTTTGGTGTAAATGGAAAAAGCGTTTGATAAAGTTCTGATGCTAAATTTTGAAATTTTTGAGCAGACGTTTTTTTATAACCGCTTATGATATTATAAAATTCAAGTATTTGTGTTTCAAAATTTTGCTCTTTTTCTTGTGAAAAGAATTCAATAGAGCTTTTTGTAATGACAATTGCAAATATTTTATCTTTTGTGTCAGTGTAGTCAATTATTTGGGTTTTAGCATCTAAGATATTTTGAATGGAGTCTAAACTTACAGTAATGATTTTGTATTTTTTCTGGTAATATTTTGGATATTTCTTTTTGATTATATTCATCAGATTATCAATTTGTTGACGATAGTATAATACAAGATTTCTATATGTATTTTCTTTTTTAGGATCTGTTGTTTGTGCGAGAATATTTTTATATAAAAGTAGTTGTTCTTTGAGATATTTTTCTTTTTTCAAAATAGTATCTGGTATAGCTGCCTGTTTCTCGAATTTTAAATTATAAATGGCTTTAAGCAATAGAGTTCCTTTATTTCTTTGAGCAAAGTAAAAAGCGTCGTAAATGAATTTATGTTTTTTTTGGGCATATAAATTAAAACATATTTGTTGGGCTAAGTCATAAATTTCAGAGGCAGTTTGACTCAGGCGTAGTTTATCTTCTTCTGTAAATATTCGTGTTCTTACGATTGTGATAAGTGTGTCAGCTTTATATATTATTTTTAGGGCTTTTATGAGATTTTGGGAGTTAGGTTTGATAATATATGCAGCTGCAATTCCTTTTAAAGTTTCAATAAGACGTATGCCATCGAAGTAGTTATCAGAGATTTTGTAATTTATTGTATCAAAATTTGGATCATTAGCTTTTAGTGATAGATTAAAATATTTGAGGGCATTGATAGGTTTTTTCTTATTAAGGTATATATTGCCGAGATTATAGTATGGTATTATGAGGAAGCTACTATTTTTCCCATATAAAGTATCAAAGATTTTTATACTAAGTATGAGATTTTTTAAAGCATTTTGGTAATCATTGATTTTCAGGTAAATAATTCCGAGATTGGTATATATTTTTGCAGTAGTTGGAGTTTGTTGTAAATTATTTTTATTTTGAATATCAAGTGCTTTAAGTAAAAATTTTTTTGCATTGTTATAACTTCCGAATTTTAAATAATTTAATGCGATATTTATGTATGGTTTAGCTAAGTTAAGGTTGTTTTGGTTGTAATATTTAAGGTAAATGTTTATGGCTTTAAAATTGTAATTGAGGGCATCTTCATACTTTCCTATATGGTATAAAATATTTGCGATGTTGATATATTCATCAGCTACGTTTAAAGAATTTTTGCCGTAGGAGTTTTTTTTGATATCAAGAGCTTTTTGTGCGTATTGAAGGGCTAATGAATTTTCTCCTTTTTGGCTGTATATTTGAGCGATGCCACTATATGCAGAGGCGCTGATAGGATTATTTTCTCCAAGAATTTGTTTAGCTATTTTTATGGCATTGTTATCATATATGATAGCGCTATCTGGCATATTTAAAGAAAAATACACATTTGCAAGATTGTTATATATCATTGCCAAGGTTATATCGTTGGGAAGGTTTGCTGCATTGTAGAGTTTAATTATTTTCAGATATATTTTTTTTGCTTTTTGGAATAGTTCCATTGCTGAATAATAGTTTGCTAAGTCATTGTATGCATAAATTTTGTCGTATAGAGTTCCATATTTTTCTTTGATACGGAGAGCTTTTTTGCCTTTATTAAGAGCTTGGGCATAATTGCCATCGTAGTATTCAGTTTTTGCTTCTATTGAGAGAAATTTAGCAAGCCAAAGGCTATCATTAGAAAATACTGTGAAAAATTGTTTTTTTATCTGTTGTAGGGTGTTTTTACATTGTTTATTATATTTGGGATATAGACTATAAAAGTTTGCTATTGTGAGCTGAGTAATGAGATAATTTTTTATATCATTGTTTTTTTGAAATATTTTTGCTGCTTTGTTGAGTTTTGATATTGCGCTATCCAGATTACCTTGATTATTAAGTTCTATTGCCTGAGAAAACAATTTTTTTGCATATTCAATAGACGTTTGTGCTTGGGTGATATATCCGAAGCTCAAAAATATAAAAATGGCAATTAGTTTTTTCATATTCATTTTTAATTTGATTTATTCTGTTTTAACTATTCCATTTCCTTTTTCATCGACAGTGATAAATACTGTTTTTCCGTCTTTTTTTATTCTAAACCCTGAGGGTAGCCAGATATATTTACCATTTATATCACCTGAGAATATGCAAGGTGCGAACAGTTTTTTATTTTTATCTATAAAGCCCCATTTCCCATTGCATTTTACAGGGATTATTCCTTTTTTATGCCAGTCTTTTTTAGGAGAGATTTTATCAAATTTGTAGTCTATGATTATATTACCGTTTTTATCTGCGAGGGCATATTTATCTGTGGAAGCATTTTTAACTGGCACAAGGTCAAAGAAATTAGCAGCGTTGATTATTGAATCACATTTTTTTAGAAGGTTTGCTGAGTTTTTAAATTTTGGGAATTTTTTTGCTAAGGTCATTAAAATTTGTTTGCTTTTTGCAATATTATGATTTTGAAACTGATTTTGAGCTTGTTTTAGTAGTTCTATGGCTTTTTCAATGGTATCCATTCTTTTTTTCTCTATGATATCCTGTGGAGATATTTTTTTATATATTTTCAATGCTTGTATCCAATTTCCTTGTTTATATAAACTATCAGCTTTTGATATTAGTTTATGCTGATTAGTTTTTTTGTTATGTGGGAGAGCGAGATATATAGCTGCCACTATTATTATAGTTAATAAAGCAGCGGCTAAGATTAGTAAAGTTTTATTTTTATTATTTTGTTTTTTCGGTATGGCATTTTCTGTGTTTTGTATGTTGGCAGAGTTTATCTTGTTGATATCTTCGAGCATTTCTTCTGCTGTTTGGTATCTATGTTCTGGATTTTCTGCGAGTGCTTTTTCTATGATTTGACGTATCTGGGGATTTTTTATTTTGTTTATATCATTTTTGTTTGTTGAGCCGGTTAGAAGTTCTAAAAATATTTTACCGACAGCGTAGATATCGGAGCGTTGGTCTGCTTTATGTCCTTTTGTTAGCTGTTCTGGGGCTGCATATTTTTCTGTGCCGACCTTTTTCATTTTATCAGGGAATTCGTCGGCATTTGCCAGTCCAAAGTCAATAATTTTAACATTGTCGCCTTTATAGGTTATGAAAATATTTTCAGGTTTCAGGTCTCTGTGATAAATTTGTTTTTTATGCACATAGGATAGGGCATCGAGTAGTTGTGAGATAATTCTAATAGCTTTTTTGGTATTGTTTAGTCCATTTTTTCCTATAAGTTCTCTTAGAGGACGTCCATCTATATATTCCATAGTAAAGAATAGCCCTTTTTCGTCTTCACCTTTGTCTAGTACTCTAACAATGTTGGGATGATCTAAGCTGTAAGCTATTTCAAATTCTTTTAGAAACAGATTTCGGTATATTGGATCATTTTTGTATTGTTCTTTAATGCGTTTTATGATTATGAGTTTTCCGTATCGTTTGGCTGTATAAATATCGCTCATATTTCCCTCGGAAGGAATTTTTTTTACATCTGTAAATATTTTTTCTATATGATGCTCAGGGGAGAAGGTTTGATTTTGCGAATTATTTTCTGGGAGATTTTCTTCTGTTTCCTCTATAATAAAACCTGAGCCGAGGTTTTCCTCCTCAGAATTTTTGGGGCTTGATTGTTCTTTTGTATCTTTTTGTTTTTTTATTTGTTCAATTAGTTCATTTAGTTTTTGTTCTGATATTCCTAAGTCTGAGGCTTTTTTTAGCAATATTTTATAGTCTTGTGGACTTATTTCGCCATTTTCTAATGCGTTTTCAATTAAAATTTTAAGTATGTCAGCCATTTTTTTTCTTTTAAAGATAAAAATAAAAAATGAATTGTAAAAATTAGTTTGAGGCTTCAATTATTGTGGGTTATTTTATGGTATGTAGCATTCTTATTTATAGGCTCTACCTTTTTTACCTTCAATATAGTTTATGAATGCTTGATTTACGATTTTAATGCCGCCAGCAGTTGGATAGTTTCCTGTAAAATACCAATCTCCTTTACTGCTTTTTATTGCTTTATGAAGGTTTTCAATGGTTTGATATACTATTTTAATTTCAGCTTTTATATTGTCTGTTTTTAGCATACGAGCTATTTGGTCAGAAATTTGTTCGTAAGTGAAGGGTTCATATATTAGTTTTACGTAGTTTTGGGTTTGTTTTATGTCGTTTTTTATGAGGTTATAAACTTGGGTTAAGATGAATTCTTTACCTTGCATTTTAAGCAGTTGTATAGCGGCTCTAAAAGCTATTAGATCTTCGAGATTCGCCATATCAATACCATAGCAATCTGGATAGCGTATTTGTGGGGCAGAGGAGACTATTATAATTTTTTTTGGATTTAGCATATCTAAAATTTGAATAATGCTTTGTTTTAAGGTTGTGCCTCTGACTATACTGTCATCTATAACAACGAGGTTATCAGTAGGTTTTACAATTCCATAGCTAACATCATAAACGTGTTTTACGAGGTCGTCTCTTTTATTTTCGTCAGTGATGAATGTTCGTAGTTTTATATCTTTTACCGCGATTTTTTCTACTCGTATATGTTCCTCAAATATTTTTTGTAGGTTATTTTCGTCAATATTTTTTAGGGATAGAATTTTTTTTATTTTTTTTTGGTTGAGGTATTTTTCTAATTGTTGTATCATACCTAAGAATGCCAGTTCTGCTGTATTTGGGATATATGAGAATACGGTATTTTCTATATCATATTCAATGGCTTTTAGCACTTGAGGAGCGAGTAGTTCTCCGAGTTTTTTTCTTTCTTTATATATTTGAGCGTCAGAGCCTCTGGAAAAGTATATTCTTTCGAAGGAACAAGCTTTTTTTGCGTTAGCCTTTCGTATTTGGTTAGTTAATATTTGTCCATTTCTTTTTATTAAGATGACTTCTCCGGGATTAACTTCCTGTATTTCGTGGAATGGTGCACCGAGTACGGTTTGCAATATAGGTCTTTCTGATGTAGCCACGAAAAACTCGTCGTTATAGTAGTAGAAAGCTGGACGAATCCCCCAAGGGTCTCTCATTATAAATGCGTCTCCATAGCCAGTTGAGCCGATAATAGCGTACCCGCCGTCCCATTTTTCAGAGGCTTTTTTTAGTGCAGGAATAATATTGAGTTCAGAGTGTATTATACCGCTAATATCTCGTTTTGAATATCCTTGTTTTTTTAGTTTTTCGTATAGTTCTTGAACGCGTTCGTCAATAAAAAAGCCGACGGTTTCCAGAATTATTACTGTATCTGAATATTGGCGAATATGTTGTCCGAGATTTAGTAGATCATCAAAGAGTTCGGAGACGTTAGTCATATTAAAGTTCCC